>JAXJQH010000123.1:0-2878 GCA_036311245.1 Oscillospiraceae bacterium
CTTGAAAACACCCGCAAGCTGTTTAAAAATGCCTATGGCGGCATTTCGGACAGCATTGTAAGGAGTGAAAACTTCTTTTTAACTCGCCTTATTTCGGGCATTGACACCACTCCCGACGAGGAGCTCTCTTACCTTCTCTCGGTAAGCCGAGAGGACATAATCAATGCCGCTCGCAAGGTTTCACTCGATACTATCTACTTTATGGCGCCAAAGGAGGAAAAATAGTTATGAGAAAAACCGAAAAAACTGTTATTTCTTCTAAATCGCTGGGCGAAAGCTATCTTAAAATACGGCACAAAAGCGGTCTGACGATACTTCTGCACCCAATGCCTGACTACAACAGCGTTTATGCGCTGTTTGGCACAAAGTTCGGCTCAATAAACCGCAGCTTTAAGACAAACCGTGACGAGGATGTTTGCACAGTTCCCGACGGAATTGCACACTTTTTAGAGCACAAGCTCTTTGAGGGCGAAACAGAGGACGCATTTGTCAGCTATTCACGCACAGGCGCAAATGCAAATGCCTACACCTCATTTGACCGCACCTGCTATCTCTTTTCGGCAACCGAAAAGATTTATGAGTCGCTTGAAATACTACTGAATTTTGTAACCCATCCTTATTTTACAAAGGAAACGGTTGACAAGGAGCAGGGCATCATCGGGCAGGAAATCAAAATGTATGATGACGACCCCAACTGGTGCGCCTCGTTAGGGCTTTTAAAGGCGCTTTTCTGGGAGCACCCCGTCAGAATAGATATTGCAGGCTCGGTGGAGTCTATTTCTAAAATTACACCCGAGCTTCTTTACCGCACCTATCACACCTATTATAATTTAAGCAATATGGCGCTTTCCATCGCAGGTTGCTTTGACCCCCAACAGGTTATTGAGCTTGCCGACAGAATTCTGCCAGAAGGCGAAGATATTACCATCGAAAACATTTTTCCAGACGAGCCGCAGGATATTTTCCTTAAAAAAACCGAGAGGAAACTTGAGGTTTCAATGCCGCTTTTCGAAATCGGATTTAAGGAAAAGCCCGACAACGAGGAGGACCTTCTGCGGGGTCAGATAATTAATGAGATGCTGCTTGAAATGATTTTTGGAGAGTCTACCGAATTTTATCAGCAGCTTTACAATGAGGGAATTATCAATTCTACCTTTGGCTACGAGGTTATGTCGGGGGACAGCTATCTTATCAATATTTTAGGCGGAGAGGCTCCCGATCCCGAGCTTGTTTATGACAAGATTTGTGCAGAGATAGAAAGGGTAAAAAGTGAGGGACTTTCCAAGGAGCTTTTTGAAATTGTTAAGAAATCTTTCTACGGCGGGCGTGTTTCTCGCTTTAACAGCGTTGAGCACATTGCAACCGGAATGTTATACTCTCACTTTTCGGGTTGTGACGCCTTTGATTCTCTTAAAATCATCGCAAACATGCAGCTTGAGGACCTTGAAAAGAGGCTCAAAACCCAGCTTTTCGAGGAAAAAAGCTCTATTTCAGTAGTTTCCCCTATGTAAAAGGGGAAGACACCACGAAAGGATTGAAAACTATATGGAACAAGTGGCAGTACAGTTTCCTAAGCTTGGTCTTAACTTTACGATTTCCCGCGAGGCATTTGTAATCGGCGACTTTGCAGTTTACTGGTATGCTATTCTCATTGCAGTAGGCGCGCTTCTTGCTGTTATCTACGCAATGACTCAGGCAAAAAAATACGGAATTGACCCTGACAAGCTTCTTGATTTGGGTATTGTAGGTCTGTTTTTCGGCATCGTCGGTGCGCGGCTTTATTATGTGCTGTTTAATATTGAAAACTACACAAGCCTTGCGCAGGTGTTTAACATTCGCGACGGCGGTCTTGCCATATACGGAGGACTTATTTTAGGTGTTCTGTCAGCATTTATCGCATCGCGCATAACCAAAACCCGTTTTCTACCCTCTTTAGATATTGCTGCGGGCGGATTTTTAATCGGCCAGGCAATCGGCAGATGGGGAAACTTTGTAAATCAGGAAGCATTTGGAACAAACACCGATTCTATTTTTGGAATGTATAGCGAGAAAACTCAGGAATATCTTGAATCGGTTGGCTGGGAATTATTTAAGCAGGGCATCGATATTGACCCCTCTGCGCCCGTTCACCCTTGTTTCCTTTACGAATCGGTTTGGTGTATCGTAGGATTTTTGCTTGTTCTCTTATATAGGAAACTTCGCAAGTTTGACGGTGAAATTATCCTTTTCTATGCCGCTTGGTACGGTAGCGGCCGCGCATTTATTGAAAGTCTGCGAACTGACAGCCTGATGATAGGAAATTTCAGAGTTTCGCAAATTCTGAGCATCGCTATTGCAGCCGCCGCTGTTATAGCCATAATCACCCTAAGAATCCGCATCAGCAAAAAGCGAGTTGATAATCCCCATTATCTTAAGCTTTATGTTGACACGGAGGAGTCCAAAGCGCAGTTTATGTTAAGCGATGAGGCTGCCCTTATCAGAGCAGAGGAATATTTAAGCAACGCAAATTCCACTCTTGCCGAGGCAGAAAAACACCTAAATCTGATTGCGATGGACGGCGGCGAGGTTATTTCAAGCGACGAGCAGGAGGCAGATGAGGAGTTATCAAGCTCTCAAAATTCGCTCGAGGAGCTTGCAACAGAGCTTAGTGACCCCGAAAAGGTTATGGAGCTTTTAGACAAACAGATTGAGCTTGCGCTTGTGCAAATCAGTATGGCATCAACCCTGCTCGACCGTTTTGCTGAAAACGATAAGTCAGCTGATGATGAAGCCGAAGAGGACGAGGAAGATGCTATCTCTGACGAGAATACATCTGCCGATATTTCTGAAAAGATTGCAATCGCCTGCGAGCAGATAGAATCCTCCCGCGAGTATATAA
>JAXJQH010000124.1:0-4187 GCA_036311245.1 Oscillospiraceae bacterium
AATCTCAAGGGTTATTATGCCCAAAGAACGAAAAAATTTTGAAAAGAGGGAAAACTATGGCTAAACAAGTCAAACTTGACGAAAACGGACACCGTAAGTTCGGTATTCGTGACAGCGTTGCTTATGCAGCCGGCGACTTAGGTTGTAATATGAGCTTTGCGCTCAAAGGTACAATGGCACTTTTCTGGACACAGGTTATGGGAATGGGTCTTTGGTATTCACTCTTACTTATTATTGTTCAGGTATGGGATGCTATTAACGACCCCCTTATCGGCTCTATTATTGACGCGGATAGACGCAAATACAAGAGAAACAAATTCTTAGCTTACATCTGGGCAGGCTCTATCGGACTTATTGTAGGCGGCGCATGCTGCTTTATCCCCGTGCCTCAGGCTCCCGTCTGGGCAAAGTTCATAATCTTTATCGCCGGATATGTTATCTGGGATGCTTTCTACACAGTAGCAAACGTTCCTTACGGTTCACTGCTTTCGCTCATTTCCAACAAGCCCGGCGACCGCGCATCACTTTCCGCATGGCGCTCCATCGGCTCAATGGTTGGAAATATGCTTCCTATGGTAATTCTTCCCTTTATTATGTATAACAAAGACGGCTCGCTCAACGGATTCAAGGTATTCCTTGCCGCTCTCATCATGGGCGTTCTCGGATTCTTCTGCTTCCAGTTTATGATCAGAAACACTGAGATTCGTGTTGACACCGAGGTTGCTTTAAATGAAGATACTCCCAAGTTTAATGTAATTAAAGCTATGGGCAACTTCATCAAAAACCGTCCCGCAGTAGGCGCAACTCTTGCCGCTATGGGTATGTTCATCGGTATGCAGGGTGCAACCACCGCTGTTTCGGTTGTTTTCCAGATTTACTTTAAAAACCCCAAGATTTCAGGTATCGTTCAGCTCTTTGCTATGATTCCTATCGTGGTATTTACACCGCTTGCTCGCAAGATGGTTGAAAAGTACGGAAAGAAGGAGCTTTCTGTTGTTGGTGCTATCAGCTCAATAATCGGCGGACTCGGACTTTTCGTTATCACCCCCAACAACACAGGCCTTGACCTTATTGTCTACATTGTATGTCAGCTCGTTTACAGCCTCGGACTTGGAATTTACTCCACCGTTTCCTGGGCAATGATGGGCGATGCTATCGACTACAACGAGTGGAAAACCGGCAAGCGCGAGGAGGGTGTTGTATATTCACTGCACTCCTTCTTCCGTAAGCTCGCTCAGGGCGTAGGCCCCGCAGTTGCTCTCGTTATTATGAGTGCGCTTGGATATGTCAACAACGCAGTAGACCCAAAAACAGGCGAAGCATTTATTGATGTTACCAAGCTTGGCTGGGATGTTGCTGTAAATCTGCGTTACCTCGTTGCTGCTTTATTCCTTGTTGCAGCAGTTATGCAGTTTGTCGGACTTGCTTTTATCTACAACCTTGATAAGAAAACTCTTGGCAAGATGAATAGCGAGCTCGCTGAGAGAAGAGGCGAGGCTGTAGAGGCGGCAGCAGAATAATTTAAAATTATTTTGACGTAAAATTGCGGCACCAGTCTTGCGGTGCCGCAATTTTTAAAAATCCTTATGGAGGCTAATTTATGAGAAAAATTGTAAACATTAATGCCAAATGGGCATTTACAAAGCAGGCAAACGAGGTGCCCGCCGCGCTGCCTATGGATTGGAACTGGGTAAACCTGCCCCACAGCTGGAACGCTATTGACGGACAGGATGGCGCTAACGATTTCTATCGCGGCACCTGCTACTATGCAAAATCCTTAGATAAGCTTGACCTGCCCGAGGCAGACCGCTACTATTTAGAAATCCGCGGAGCAAACTCCTCTGCTGATGTCTATCTTAATGGAAAGCACCTTGCTCACCACGACGGCGGATATTCCACATGGCGTGTTGACATTACCGACACCCTTGAGAAGGATAACCTTTTTGTTATCTCGGTTGATAACTCTGAAAATGACAGAGTCTATCCCCAGATGGCAGACTTTACATTCTATGGCGGACTTTACCGCGATGTCAACATCATCTGCGTTTCCGAGTCGCACTTTGACTTAGATTATCTCGGAGGCCCCGGACTTATGGTTACCCCAGAGGTTAGCGGAGAGGATGCAAAGGTCAGCATTAAAGCATTTGTAACCGGCGGCAAAATGGGACAGTCGATTGTCTACACCGTAAAGGACAAAGAGGGAAATGTTGTTGCAAGCTTAGAGAGCAGTGATACCGAGGCGGAGCTTTATATTAAAAATGTTCACCTTTGGCACGCAAGGCGTGACCCCTATCTCTACACCGCCGAGCTTGAGCTAATGGAAAATGGAGAGGCTATTGATAATATTTCCACCCGCTTTGGCTGCCGCACCTTTAAGATTGACCCCGAGAACGGATTTATCTTAAACGGAGAGGAGTATCCCCTGCGCGGAGTTTCCCGCCATCAGGATAGATGGGGCATAGGTAACGCGCTTCTTCCCGAGCACCACGAGGAGGATATCGACCTTATCTGTGAGGTTGGAGCTACCACTATTCGCCTTGCTCACTATCAGCACGACCAGTATTTCTATGATCTGTGCGATGAGAGAGGACTTGTTATCTGGGCTGAAATTCCCTATATCTCCAAGCATATGCCAACGGGTCGCGAAAACACCATTTCGCAGATGAAGGAGCTTATCACCCAGAACTACAACCATCCTTGTATTGTGGTTTGGGGACTTTCCAACGAGATTACTATGCAGGGCGAGGCTGACCCCGACTTACTTGAGAACCACCGCATCTTAAACGACCTTGTTCACGAAATGGATAAGACTCGCCTTACCACTATGGCGGCGCTTACTATGTGCGATATGGACAGCGAAATTATTAAGATTCCCGATGTCGTTTCCTACAACCACTATTTTGGTTGGTACGGCGGCGATACCTCTATGAACGGACCTTGGTTTGACGAGTTCCACAAAAAATATCCGAGTATCCCCATCGGTTGCAGCGAGTATGGCTGCGAGGCGCTAAATTGGCACACCTCTGACACTGTGCAGGGTGACTACACCGAGGAATATCAGGCATACTACCATGAGGAGCTTATCCGTCAGTTCTTCAGCCGCAAATATATGTGGGCAACCCACGTCTGGAATATGTTCGATTTCGGCGCCGATGCAAGAAGCGAGGGCGGCGAAAACGGTCAGAACCACAAGGGTCTTATCACTATGGACCGTAAATATAAAAAGGACGCTTTCTATGCCTACAAGGCTTGGCTGTCCGATGAGCCCTTTGTTCACCTCTGCGGCAAACGCTATGTAGACCGCGTTGAGGATATCACCAAGGTAACAGTTTACTCTAATCAGAAAGAGGTCGAGCTGTTTGCAAACGGCGAGAGCCTTGGCAAAAAAGAGGCTGCCGACCACTTCTTCTATTTCGATGTTCCCAACAAGGGCGAAACCGTTCTGACTGCTGTCAGCGGCGAGCTTAAGGATGAGGGCAAAATCCGCAAGGTTGAGGTATTTAACGAGCAGTACCGCCTTAAGGAAAAGGGTGCAATCTTAAACTGGTTCGATATCGAAACTCCCGAAGGCTATTTCTCCTTAAACGACAAGCTTTCCGATATACTTGCAACCGTTAAGGGCAAGATGCTGTTTGCAGGTCTTGCTGCAAAGATGATGAAAGCTATGGGCAGAAAAGAGAAAGGCGAGGAAGGCGCGAGTTTTGCAGGATTTGAGCTTAATGACGGTATGATGCAGATGATGGGCGGATTTACCGTTCTGCGCCTGACGGGACTTATCGGCACTGCAGGAGTTAAATTTACCAAAGAGGAGCTTTTGGACCTCAATGCCCACCTCAATAAGATAAAGAAACCTAAGAAATAAGAACAAAAACCGCCCTCATAGCGAGGGCGGTTTTTTAGTGAATAGTTAAATGAGGCTCCAAATCTTTGATTTGGCAAGCCGAATTTATTAGGCGAGCGTAAGCAAGTCGCAGAATAAGGTAGGGAACGGATTTATCCGTTCCGTTTTCGGAATGCATAAATGCATTCCCTACGGTTGTGCGTTGCAATGTAGGGTGCAGCGTTTACGATGCACCGAATAGGCGGTTCGTCGGAAACCGCCGAACCCTACAATCTCACATATAAACAATAATTTATTTTAAGTTCGGATAGCTTCGTTTTAATTAATTCATAGTAGAAAGATGTTC
>JAXJQH010000125.1:0-22752 GCA_036311245.1 Oscillospiraceae bacterium
ATGAAAAGATTTGCAGACCTTACACACGACCCGCAGATGAAAACAAAATATGAGCAGATTGCAGGCGTTAACCGAATGTTTTATGAAACCCTTGCAACCGAGGATAACGACACAAGACACAAGAGGCAAATCATAAAAGAAACCGACCTTATTATGCGCGCCTACTACCTGCAGAGAGCACTTTATGATTCGCTCTCTGGCTGCGCCGTCGAGGATATTTTCCCCGATAGTATAGATGAAATATCTGATAGACAAACAATGATTTGCCGAGAACTCTTGACAGAGGCAAAGTCGCGCATTGATGTTATAAATGAAGAGCCTTAAGAAAGTTTTCAAAATATTTATATTTCTCTTGATTATTTTTAATGAGTATTGTATAATACAATAGAACTATTATGTAGTTTTGTACTAAATAAGCTTGAAATCTTTTTAACATAAAAAAACAGGGAGAGTGCTGTTTTGGAAAAGTATTTAATTCGTGGAGGAAACCCGCTCAGGGGCGAGGTAACTGTCGGCGGCGCTAAAAACGCAGCTGTTGCCATTCTTTCAGCAACTGTGCTTGCGGAGGGCGTCTGCACTATTGAAAATGTTCCCGACATTCGTGATGTTTACACAACCTTGAAAATTTTAACCGAGCTTGGCGCAGGTGTTAAGTTTATAAATAAAACAACCGTTGAAATTGACACTACCCACCTTTCTACAACTATGATTCCTTATGAGCTTACCTGCAATATGCGAGCCTCTTATTATTTCTGGGGCTGCCTTCTTGCAAGATATGGCCACGCCAAGGTTTCTATGCCGGGTGGCTGTGATTTTGGAGTTCGCCCTATCGACCAGCATAAGAAAGGCTTTGAAGCACTTGGAGCTGCCGTCGATATTGAGGACGGTATGCTTGATGTTCACGCTGATAAGCTTATCGGAAATCAGGTCTATTTTGATAAGGTTTCTGTCGGCGCAACTATGAATGTAATGCTCGCCGCAGTCAGAGCAACGGGTGTCACCATAATGGAAAACGTTGCAAAGGAGCCCCATATTGTTGACCTTGCAAACTTTTTAAACTCTATGGGAGCTAATATTATGGGAGCGGGAACTGACATTATTAAAATTCACGGAGTTTCCGAAATGCACGGAACTGATTATGCCATAATTCCTGACCAGATTGAGGCGGGAACATATATGGTTGCCGCAGCAGCAACAGGCGGCGATGTTCTTGTTAAAAATGTCATTCCTAAGCATATGAAACCCATAACAACAAAGCTTGAGGATATGGGTGTTATAGTCGAGGAGTTTGACGAGGCAATCCGTATTGCTGCCCCAAACAGACTTTCTAAAATCGATATTAAAACCCTGCCTTACCCCGGATTTCCCACTGATATGCAGCCTCAGATGGCTGTTGTTGCCTGCCTTGCTGAGGGGACAAGCACAATAACCGAGGGCGTTTGGGATAACCGTTTCCGCTATGTTTATGAGCTCCAGAAAATGGGCGCTGATATAAAGGTAGACGGGAAAATGGCAGTAATTGAGGGGATTGAGTGCTTTAAAGCCGCTCCCGTCAAGGCTACCGACCTTAGAGCAGGCGCAGCTGTTGTAATAGCGGGCCTTTGCTCAGACGGAGAAACAGAGGTCGAGGATATTTACCATATCGAAAGAGGATATGAAGATTTTGAGCTGAAACTCTGCAGTCTTGGCGCTGATATCAAAAAGATTGAAGTTCCCGATTCTCAGGCAACTGCCGCAATCTAAAATAAAAACTACAAAAAAGGCAAAGGAGGGGAGCTTGGCTTTCTGCCTTTGCCCTTTGCTTTATGAAAAGGTGATAAAATGGCACGAGTCTTTACTCTTTCAAGCGGCAGCAGCGGCAACAGCGCCTATGTAGGTGATGCTCAAAGCGGCATTTTAGTCGATATCGGAATAAGCTTTTTAAAGATGAAAACCTCGCTTGAGGAGGCGGGTATGAGCATTGACTGTGTCGAGGCTCTGCTTATAACCCACGAACATTCTGACCATATAAAAGGTCTGTCCACTTTTTGCAAGAAAACCGATATTCCCGTTTTTTCCTCGCAAAAAACTTCAGAGTACCTTTTAGAGCATATTCCTGAATGTGAAAAGAATTTACATATAATAGAAACCGATAAATCCTATAAACTGAACAGAACATCCTTTTCGGCATTTAGTGTTTATCATGACGCGCGGGACGCTCTCGGCTACCGAATTACAACCGCCGATAACAGAGAAGTGGTCTACTGCACAGATATCGGCCATATGGACGAAAAGGTGCTCTCGCATATCCAAAGGGCGGACCTTAATATTATTGAGGCAAATTATGATGAAAATATGCTGATGTGCAACAGTGCATATCCATTTCTGCTCAAAAGGCGTATTTCGGGAGAGTGCGGACATCTTTCAAATGAACAGTGCGCACAAACCGTAACCGAGCTTTACCGCCGAGGCTGCCGCCGATTTCTTTTAGCTCACCTAAGCGAGCAGAACAATTTACCCGAGGTTGCTCTTGAAACCGTAAAACTTGCCCTGCTTCAAATGAAGCTTAAAGAGGGAATAGATTTTGAGCTTGAGGTTGCCCCCAGATTTGATATGTCAAGGATGCTGATTTTTTAAATGAAGAAAGAAGAATTTCAGGATATAGGCGGCGTTTTTGCCCTTATAAATGAGCAGCACCGCTTTGGAACAGATGCTGTCCTGCTTGAGGATTTTGCTGCCGCGCTAAAAAAAGAGCGGGTTTGCGATATCGGGAGCGGGTGCGGAATAATTCCGCTTCTGATGTGTAAGAACAATCGAGCAAAGTATATTTACGCAGTAGAAATTCAAGAGGATGCCGCGCAGCTTGCAGTAAAGTCGATTGAAAAAAATAATATTTCTAAAATTGAGGTTATTTGCGCCGATGCAAAGAACCATAAGCTGCTTGATGAAATTATCGGCAACAATACAGTTGACCTTGTGATTTCCAACCCGCCTTACTATAAGGAAAACAGCGGCGGTGAATACATAGGCGAGCAGAGAGCCGCATGTCGTGAGGAAATGAGCCTTTCAATTTATGATGTTGCCGATGCCGCCCGCAGACTGTTAAATCACGGCGGTAGACTTTGCGTGTGTTATAAACCCCAGCGCCTCTCTGACCTGTTTGATGCAATGAGAAAAAACTCTATTGAACCTAAAAGAATTCGCTTTGTCCATTCTGAGGTAAATCAGGCGCCTTGGCTCGTGCTTGTTGAGGGCAAAAAAGGCTCAAAGCCCTTTTTGGAGGTGCTTCCGCCGCTTATTATGAAAAGCGAGGCGGGACAAAAGGAACTAAATCAGATTTATGGTGACACAAAAAACAGGATGTGAAAAAATGTCAGGAAAATTATATGTTGTCGGAACCCCTATAGGAAACCTCTCGGATATGACTCCAAGGGCACTCGAAACTCTTAAAAATGTCGATTTCATAGCTGCTGAGGACACAAGAGTAACGCTAAAGCTACTTAACTTTTTTGATATAAAAAATAACCTTGTAAGCTACCACGAGCATAACCGCGTCGAAAAGGGCAGACAGATTATAGACCGTCTGATGGTGGGTGAAAGCTGCGCCGTTGTAACCGATGCGGGAATGCCCTGCATATCCGATCCGGGTGAGGATCTTGTTGCCATTTGCAGACAAGAGGGAATAGCTGTTGAGGTCGTTCCCGGGCCAACTGCGGCAATGTCCGCCATTGCCGTTTCGGGAATAACTTGCTCCCGATTTTGCTTTGAGGGATTTCTTTCAACAAGCAAAAAAAGCCGCTATGAGCATTTAGAAAGCCTTCAAAACGAAAGCCGAACAATGATTTTCTATGAAGCTCCGCATAAGCTTAAAAATACACTTAACGATTTTAAGAAGTATTTTGGCGGCGAGAGAAGATTATCCTTGTGCAGAGAACTCACAAAGCTGCACGAGCAGGTTCTTTTGATGTCACTTGATGAGGCGGTAAGCTACTATGAGCAAAACGAGCCGCGAGGCGAGTTTGTACTGGTGCTTGAAGGCGCCGAAATAAAAAAACAGGACCTTTCGATAGATGACTGCCTTGCGCTGATGCTCGAAAATGTCCGCTCGGGAAAAAGCAAAAATGATGCGGCGAGGCTTGTAGCAAAACAGAGCGGATTTCGCAAAAATGAATTATATAAGCTCTTAATTGATAATGAGGAGAAATAAAATGAAACCAAAACTAATTTCGCTTTTGCTGAGTGTTCTTGTTTTATGCACAATTCTTTCCTCTTGTAAGATTGCAGAATCTATTCCACCATCGTCTGCAAGCTCGTCAATTTCGAGGGAAGATGAGGCGCAAAGCCAAAACAGCGATGAGAGCAGTATAGATGCGCCCACTTCCTCTGAGAAAGAGGATGAAAACCCAAACAATACCTCGAGCAAAAATCATACTTTTCAAAACGGCACATCATCAAAAAAGAATAATTCTTCAAATAAAACCTCTGATAGCTCCTCAAAGCAAGACGGCTCTCAGATAAATTCTAAGGTGTCTTCCACATCCTCTTTGGGCAAAGTAAACACCTCAAGCCTTTCTGCTCAGCGCCCAGCACAGAATATAACAACCCTGCCGTTAAAACCGGTGCAGCCAAGTGAATATTACGGATGGCAGCAGCTAAAAAATACGGGAACTAAGGCAGAAAGAGAGGCATACCTCGCTTTTGCAGAGGCTTTTGGGAACTATGAGAAAACCGTTTCATTTGATTTTAATGTAACAAAGCAAGAGGTTGAAAAAGCTTTTAATATCTATAAGGATGACTACCCGCAGCATTTCTGGGTAGGAAAAGCATCCTATACTGAAAGGAATGGTTATGTTACAACCTTTGTCCTTACAGATATAATGCTTGATGGCGATATGGAAAAAATCAGACGCCTTGAAGAGCAGATGATTGATAAGGCAGATGCTATTCTTGCCAAGGTAAACGGTTCAATGCCTGCAATAGAGCGGGAGCAAATTATTCATGATATCCTTATAAATAATATTAAATATGACACTACCTATAATGCAGAAAACTCACATAATGTATACGGAGCGCTTATAAACGGACTTGCCGTTTGCGAGGGGTATGCAAATGCCTTTCAGTATCTTATGCGGCGGGCGGGAATTCAGTGTATTCTTGTTAAAGGAAAATATAACGGCGGAGAGCACGAATGGAATATGGCTCGGCTTGAGGGAGAATATTATCACATTGATGTCACCTCTGATGACCCTATTATGAATGGGGGCAAAACTCAGTTTTTAAAATATAATTATTTTAACCTCACTGAAGCAGAAATAAAAAAGGACCATACTATTGCGGGAAATGCTTATAATCTTCCCGAGGCTACAAGTTTAAAGTACAATTTCTTTAGATATTATGGTTTGACAGCCAATAGCGTAGATGTAGATTTTGTTGCAAAAGCAGCGGCGTTTTCGGCAAATAATGGGTATGAATATGCTTATATGCAGTTTAACGGTGTAAATTTGTCTGATGTAGTTGATTATATTGCATATAATTACAACGCTATTTTGGAAAAAGCAAATCAAGGCATAACATCAAACAAAAAGCTTGTAAGCAACGGGTATGTTGATTATTCAAAGGATGATGATAAGGGCGTTTTAAACCTAAAACTCAATTATGAATAATACTTGCCCTTTTGCTGAGACTGTGCTAAAATATTTTTGTAGTTTTTTGTAAACCTAAATTTAAAGTATATGGAGTTAAAAATATGGCAAAAAAACGCGACCTAATGGAATTGGATATGGTTTCGGGTGAGCTTGAAAAGCTTAAAAAGCAATCTGCTCAGCTTTCCCTTGGTGAAGACCCCAGGCAGAAACAAAGAAAGCTTGTAGTAATTCTTTGCTCTATTCTCGGAGCTTTGATTGTGGCAGTGTTTGTTGGAATAATTGTCTATGTAGAAAGCCAATGCCCTGTAAGCTACGGACCTAAAGCCTCTGCTGAGGAACAGACCAGTGAAAAAACTGCAGAACACGAGCGCCGCCTTAAAATCATTGATGAAAACGGCGGTGTGCGCGAGGGTGTTAATTTCGTCGGCTACTACGCCCGATTTGATGATGAGAGCAATCTTGTTATAGACGGTTATATGAGAAACTTTACGGGTCACGAGATATATGATATTACAGGTAATATAACAGTAAAAACACCTGCTGAGGATAATATTGGCGGAGCTTATTTTGAGTTTTCCAAAGAAGACTTCGGTACTCTTAAAAACGGTCACTCTCGCCCTTGGCGTATTATTTTCAGCTCGGACTATGTAAATATCGAAATAACCGACCTTTCAGAGTTTACCATTACAACTGAATTTGACTTTACTCAAAAATAAAAATTCAAAGGGATGATTTCAAAAATTGAAATCATCCCTTTGTAGAGTTACCCCATCATTTTGGGAATGGAGTCCATAATGCTTTCAATGCCGCTGATGGCTCTGTCAGCATTTCTTCTGACAGTCTTTTTTGCTTTTTTCATAAATTTTGAGCTTGCCATATTGGGCATACTAATCGCACCTATAGCTCCAAGCGCAGCGCCGACTGTCATACCGATTGCCACACCCGCAGCCATATTGCTCGATTTCTTTCTCATTTATATTCTCCTTTCTTGTTGTGTGTGGTATTATTTTGTCCCGAAAATTATATAAAAATCAAAAGAAAAAGGAAATAATATGTCGCAGATAAATATAGTTTTGGTAGAGCCTCAAATCCCTCAGAATACA
Organism: Oscillospiraceae bacterium; assembly: GCA_036311245.1. GTDB lineage: Bacteria > Bacillota > Clostridia > Oscillospirales > Ruminococcaceae > SIG578. The sequence continues at coordinate 6,728 of JAXJQH010000125.1, forward strand.
GGCAATATTGCCCGTACCTGCGCTGTTACAGGCGCAAGATTGCATCTTGTAAAGCCAATGGGATTTACAGTTGATGATAAGAAATTAAAGCACGCAGGCCTCGACTATTGGCATATGCTTGATATAACCTATTATGATAGCTTAAAAGTTTTTTTAGAGCAGCATAAAGATGAAGCTGATAAGTTTTATTTTTTCAGCACAAAATCAAAGCAGGTTTACAGCGATGTAGTTTACCCCGATAGCTGCTATCTCTTTTTTGGAAGGGAGGATAGAGGACTGCCAGAAAGCCTTTTGCTTGAAAATCGAGAAAAATGTGTCCGAATGCCGATGATTTCAGAGGCAAGGAGCTTAAATCTTTCAAACTCGGTCGCAATAGGTGTTTACGAGGTGCTGAGACAGTGGGCTTTCCCGCGCCTTCAGAATTTCGGCACGCTTTTTGATTAAAAAACTAACTAATATGAAAAAAGATGTAAAAACTTACATAAAAACCTCAATTTGTTAAAAAATTATCTTGAAAAATTCTTTGTTATGTTATAGAATAGTTTAGGTAATGCAAACTAAATTTGATTTTATTGAAAGGATGTATTATAAATGACTGCTATCAACAAAAAAACTGTAGAAGACATTGCCGTTGCAGGCAAAAAAGTGCTTGTCCGCTGCGATTTTAACGTTCCGTTTAAGGATGGTAAAATTGCTGATGATAAGAGAATTCGCGGCGCTCTTAAAACCATAGAGTACCTTAAGGATAACGGCGCAAAGGTTATCCTCTGTTCACATATGGGTCGTCCCAAGGGCGAGTTTAAAATGGAATATTCATTAAAGCCCGTTGCAGTTCGCCTTTCCGAGCTTCTCGGCTGCGAGGTTAAAATGGCAAAGGATGTTATCGGCGAGGATGCTCAAGCTATTTGTGAGTCCCTTAAGGATGGCGAGGTTGCCCTTCTTGAAAATGTCCGTTTCCACAAAGAGGAAACTAAAAATGATCCCGACTTTGCAAAGAAGCTTGCTTCCTTTGCTGAGATTTTTGTAAATGACGCATTTGGAACAGCTCACAGAGCGCACGCTTCCACCGAGGGCGTTTCTCACTACCTGCCTTCCGTTTGCGGCTACCTCATTCAGAAAGAAATCAGCATTATGGGTGCTGCCCTTGCAAATCCCAAGCGTCCCTTTGTTGCAATTTTAGGCGGCGCAAAGGTTTCCGACAAAATCGGCGTTATCAATAATCTCTTAGATAAATGCGACAGCATCATTATTGGCGGTGGTATGGCTTACACCTTCTTTAAGGCTCTCGGTAAGAATATCGGAACTTCTATCTGCGAGGATGATAAGCTTGATCTTGCAAAAGAAATCCTTAAAAAGGCAGAAGAGAAGAATGTAAACTTCCTCCTCCCCGTTGATAATATAATCGGCAAAGAGTACGATGAAAATACTGAGTTTATGACCGTCGGCTCTGACCAAATGCCTGACGGCTGGATGGGTCTTGATATCGGCAAAGAAACTCAGAAGCTCTATGCACAAACCCTTAAAGCAGCAGGAACCGTTGTATGGAACGGTCCTATGGGCGTTTCCGAGTGGAAAAACTTTGCAGGAGGCACATCTTCTGTAGCAGATGCTATTGCCGCATCGGACGCAATCTCCATCATCGGTGGCGGCGACAGCGCTGCAGCAGTCGAGAACCTCGGCTATGCTGATAAGATGACCCACGTTTCTACCGGCGGTGGCGCATCTCTTGAATTCCTCGAGGGTCTCGAGCTTCCCGGAATTGCCTGCCTCGAAGATAAATAAGATATGATATAATAGCTTTGCAGGCGGCTTTAATAAGGCTGCCTGCAAATTTATAATAAGAAAGGCAATGTTAAAATGAATAAGAATTTGAGAAAAGCAGTTATCGCAGGTAACTGGAAAATGAATAAAACTCCCGCTGAGGCAAAAGCACTGATTGAGGAGCTTAAAAATGAGGTTAAGGGCGCTGATTGTGATATTGTAATCTGTGTGCCCTTTGTAGATTTGGAAACCGCACTTAGAGAAACCAAAGGCACCAATATCAAGGTCGGCGCTCAGAACTGCCACTTTGAAAAGGCAGGAGCCTTTACAGGTGAAATATCCGCTACAATGCTGCGTGAAATGGGCGTTGAATATGTCATTATCGGCCACTCTGAGCGCAGAACATATTTTGGTGAAACCGATGTAACTGTTAATAAAAGAACCCTTGCCGCTCTCAGCGAGGGACTTATCCCAATCGTCTGTGTCGGTGAATACTTAGAGCAGCGCGAGCAGGGAATAACCAAGGAGCTTGTCGCTATGCAGACTAAAATTGCCCTTCAGGGCGTAACTGCAGAAGAGATGCAAAAGGTAATTATTGCCTATGAGCCTGTCTGGGCTATCGGAACAGGCAAAACCGCAACAAGCGAGCAGGCAAATGAGGTAAATGCCGCTATCAGAGCTACTGTTGCAGAGCTTTACGGTAAGGAAACCGCTGATAAAGTAACAGTTCAGTACGGTGGCTCCATGAACGCTAAAAATGCCGATGAGCTTCTTTCTCAGCCCGATGTAGACGGCGGTCTTATCGGCGGCGCGTCCTTAAAGGCGGTTGATTTTGGCGTTATTGTAAAGGCTGCAAGTAAATAAGAAAAAGAGGAACTTTAAAATGAATAAAAAACCTTTGGTTTTAATGATTTTAGATGGATTTGGCAATGCTCCCGAAATGGATAATGCAATCAAGGCTGCCAAAACTCCCAATATTGATAGTATTTTTGCTACTAACCCCTTAACCGAAATCGGCGCTTCAGGCGGTGATGTTGGTCTGCCTGACGGACAGATGGGCAATAGCGAGGTAGGTCACACCAATATCGGAGCGGGCAGAATAGTTTATCAGGAGCTTACCCGCATAACCAAAAATATTAAAGAGGGCGAAATCCTTAAAAATGAGGCTCTCGTTAATGCTATGAAAAATGCTGTCGATAATAACAGCGCTCTGCATTTTATGGGTCTGCTTTCTGATGGCGGTGTTCATAGCCATAACACCCATCTTTACGGTATGATTGAGATGGCAAAAGCTATGGGCGTTAAGGATGTCTTTGTGCACTGCTTTTTAGATGGCAGAGATGTTCCCCCTTCATCGGGTGCGGATTTTGTTAGCGAGCTTGAAAGAGAGCTTTACAGAATAGGCATCGGCAAAATCGCAACCGTTATGGGTAGATTTTATGCTATGGACCGTGATAACCGTTGGGAGCGTGTCGAAAAGGCTTACGCTGCAATGGTTTATGGCGAGGGCAACAAAAATGCAGATGCAGTAGCGGCTGTAAAGGCTTCCTATGCCGAGGGAGTAACCGATGAATTTGTTGTTCCTACCGTTTGCGCAGAAAATGCAAATATAAAAAGCAAAGACTCTGTTATTTTCTTTAACTTCCGCCCCGACCGCGCAAGAGAAATCACAAGAACCTTTGTGGATACAGAATTCAGCGGATTTGAAAGACGCGGCGGTGCAGTTGTACCCACCTTTGTGTGTATGACACAGTATGATGCAACAATGCCCAATGTTTCTGTAGCATTCAAGCCTCAGTCGCTTGTCAACACCTTTGGAGAGTATATATCCAAGATGGGACTCTCTCAGCTTAGAATTGCTGAAACTGAGAAATATGCACATGTTACATTTTTCTTTAACGGCGGCGTTGAAAAGGTGTACGAGGGAGAGGATAGATGCCTCATAAACTCCCCCAAGGTCGCAACCTATGATATGAAGCCTGAAATGAGCGCCTACGAGGTAACAGAAAATGTAGTAGAGCGCATAGAGAGCGGTAAATATGATGTTATAATCCTTAACTTTGCAAACTGCGATATGGTAGGTCACACTGGCGTGTTTGAGGCGGCAGTCAGCGCTGTTGAGGCGGTTGACACCTGCGTTGGAAAGGTTGTAGAGGCAGCCGAAAAAATGGGCGGCACCGTTCTTATCACAGCCGACCACGGTAATGCAGACCATATGCGTGATGAAAAGGGAGAACCCTTTACAGCGCACACTACAAACCCCGTACCTTTCTGTGTTGTAGGATATCCCTGCACTCTGCGTGAGGGCGGCGTTCTTGCAGATATTGCTCCCACAATGCTTAAAATTTTAAATCTCCCAAAGCCTGAGGAAATGACAGGTAAGAGCATTATCATCTGATAGGTAGGTATAATCCGTTTGGATATGCAAAAAAGACGCACCGTAGGCGTCTTTTTTGCTTTTTGTATATTGCCTCTTGATTTTTTTGGAAATTGCGGATATAATAAATTAAAGGAATGAATTGTTAGGAGGATGTTATTATGCTTAAAAAAGTTTTAGCTTTAATCGGATTTCTTGCACTTGTCGCCGCAGCAGTAGGCGGAGTTCTTTATTATCTTAAGCGCCGCCGTGAGGAGGAAGAGGAGCAGGAGTTCAATTTTGATGATTTTGATTTTGACGACCTCGATTGCGATGAATGTGACTGCGCTTGCGGTTGCGATTTAGAAGAGGAAGCTGCCCCCGCACAGGAAGAGACCCCTGACGCCCAGTAATTTTAAACTTAAAAGCCGCTGCCCGTTGGGCAGCGGCTTTTTTTTATGCAAAAAATTCTTTTATAAGTCCGCAAGAGAAGAGAGAGGCGGCGCCGACAAATTTTTCAAATGAAAAATCAGCGTTCTCATCTGCGCCGTCGGATATAACCCTTATTACAGCGCAGGGAATGTCCGCCTCATAGCAGGCTTGCGCCACCGCTGCGCCTTCCATTTCGCAGCAAAGCGCGCCGTCAATACTATTTTTGAGCCATTCCTTTTTTTCGGCTTTGTTTATAAACTGGTCTCCTGAGGCAATAACCCCTGAGTAGACACTTGGAGTATCAATGCCTATTTCTTCGTAAAAATCAGAAATAGCCTTCTCGTTTCTGGCGGTTTTAGAAAACCTCTCTGCGGCTCTTATGCATTTTTGGGTTAAAGACGCATCGCAAGGGATATTTGTAATATTAAGTAGTGGAATTCTGAAAAAGTCGTCGTCAGAAATATACATATCGTGCTGAATACAAGAGCTGCCGACAACAATGTCACCCACCTTTATGTCATCACCAAGTCCACCCGCAATTCCGCAGAAAACAACAGCATTAACCGAAAACTTGTCAATAAGCAGGGCGGTAGTGATAGCAGCCGCAACCTTTCCTATGCGGGAAACAACCGCAACAACGCTCTGTCCGTTTATCTCGCCGCTTATAAATTCTCTGCCGTAAACTTCCGATACTTCAGCATTTTCAATCTGCTGTGCCAGAGCACCAAATTCTTCCTGCATTGCACAAATAATTCCGTGTGTCATAAAATACTCCTTTTGCTTTAAATACAAATGTTGTTTTTAATATTTTCAAAGGTGCTGTCACCGATACCGCTGACATTTTTAATGTCAGAAATACTCTTAAAAGGTCCGTTTGCCTCTCTGTAGGCTATGATAGAAAGTGCCTTGCTCTCGCCGATGGATTTTAGCGTGCACAGAACTTCAACTCCTGCAGTGTTGATGTTAACCTTTCCGTTCTTATACTGCGCCGCAACACTGCTTTGATGCCTTTCTATAGAAATTCCGCTAACAGAGATTTTAGGCTTTACCTCCTGCATCGCATTTACAGAATAATAAATGCAAGCGCAAATACTAAGGATTGCAATAATCGAAAGCAGAAAAATAGTATAATCGCGCTTTTGCGGCTTGTCCTTAAATATCTGTAAATCTTTCTGCGGCTCTTCGGGTAAAAGCTGACCGCTCTCAATTAGCTCCCTAAAGGAAATCTTTTCATTGCTATTCATTTTCTATTCCTGCCATACGCCGAAATTCTGCCTCGTCTATAACAGTAACCCCAAGGTCGTTAGCTTTTGTAAGCTTAGAGCCTGCATCTTCGCCCGCAAGAACAAAAGAAGTCTTTTTAGAAACGCTTCCCGTAACTTTTCCGCCTAAATCAACAATAATTTTTGAAGCTTCATCACGGGTGTAAGTGGGAAGAGTGCCTGTTAAAACAAAGGTGAGTCCCAAGAAATCCGAGCCTTTCTTTTGGGCTTTGTGCTGCATATTAAGACCATACTGCTTTAGCTGAGAAATGAGCTCCTGAGATTTTTCCTCTGAGAAAAACTGGGTAATACTGCGTGCCATTTCCTCGCCGACACCGTCAATAGAGCAGAGGGTGTCAAAATTGGCCGAGATAACCTCATCCATGGTAGTGAGCCGCTCTGCAATAAGCTCCGAAACCTTTTGCCCGATGTGGCGAATTCCAAGCGCGGTAATGAGGCACGAAAGGTCCTTTTCCTTGGATTTTTCTATCGCAGAAATCAAGTTCTGAGCAGATTTTTTGCCAAGCCCCTCTATGTTTTCAAGCTGTGAGGGCTCTAATGTGTATAAATCCGCCGCCGAAGAAATCAAATTCTTTTCAATCAGCATATCAATAATTGCAGGACCAAGACCTGCAATGTCCATTGCGGATTTTGATGCAAAATGAATAATATTTCTCATAAGCTGCGCGGGGCATTTGGGATTTACGCATCGGATAACAGCCTCGTCTGCAATGTCAAAAACCCGTGCGCCGCAAGAGGGGCAAACCTTTGGGATTTTGTAAGGCTCGCTTGACGGCTGATGGCTTTTGCTGCAGAGCACCTCAGGAATTATCTCTCCCGCCTTGCGAACAACAATGGTGTCTCCAATGCGTATGTCTTTCTCGGCAATAAAGTCCTGATTGTGAAGCACCGCGCGGCTCACACTTGTTCCTGCAAGCATAATGGGGTCAAAAACGGCGGTTGGTGTCAGCGCGCCTGTGCGCCCGACATTGATTTCAATTTCTCTGAGGATAGTTTCTTTTTCCTCAGGGGGATATTTGAAAGCGACCGCCCAACGAGGGTATTTTGCTGTTGCGCCAAGGGTTTCTCTGTCTGTAAAGTTATCAACCTTTACAACGGCTCCGTCAATGTCAAAGCCATATTTCCCGCGCATTTGTCCTATTCTGTCAATTTCAGAAACAACATCCTCGATATCACTATAGGTATTGTATGAGGGTGAAACAGGAAAACCTAATTCACTTAAAAAATCAAGCGACTCTTTGTGAGATGTTATCTCCGCCCCCTCAATCTGCTGAATGTTGAAAACAAAAATATCAAGCTTTCTTGAGCGTGTAACCTCGGAGTTTTTTTGCCTGAGTGAGCCTGCCGCAGCATTCCGCGGATTTTTAAATGGCTTCTGCCCGTTTAACTCCTGCTGTGCCACAAGCTCTAAGAACACACTTTCAGACATATAAACCTCGCCGCGCACCTCTAAAAAGGGCAGAGCGCTTTTAAGCTTTTTGGGAACAGACTCAATGGTCAGGATATTAGCAGTAACATCCTCGCCCACAAAGCCGTCACCTCGTGTGGATGCCCGCGCAAGCACGCCCTCGCGGTATTCAAGAGAAACAGAGAGTCCATCAATTTTCGGCTCGACAACATAAAGCGGAGAGGAAACGACCTCTCGCACCCTGCGGTCAAAATCCCTGACATCGTCTGTGCCGAAAACATCTCTCAGACTTGCCATCTGAACGGCGTGCTCAACAGGGGCAAACAAGCCCTCTGAATAGCTCCCGCCAACGTGCTGGGTGGGAGAATCGGGAGTTACAAAATCGGGGTTTTCAGCCTCGATTTCTTTAAGCCGCAGCATAAGATTGTCATATTCCCAGTCGCTGATTTCGGGCTCGTCGTTGTCATAGTATAATTTGTTGTGCCGCTCAATTTCCTGCTTTAAAGCCTCGTATTCCTTAAAAATGCGGTTTTCAGCTTCCATTTTTATCTCTCCGTTAGAAAATTTACAAACGTTACCTATATAGTTTAACATATTTTTTTCTGTAATACCACATTTTTTTAAAGAAAAGAGGAATTTGCTGTTTTTTGTTGATATAACTGTAAATTTATGTTATAATAAATTAATTATATAAGAAAGGGGCGGATAGGATGATCCGTTTCAGAAAATGGAAAATTGCAGAGTCAAAATCCTTCCGCGAGCTTTCTGAAAAATATAAAATAGGCTCGCTTTCGGCAAAGGTTGCCGCCGCGCGCCTTGGAGGCATTTCGGAGCAAGAGCTGTTCTCGCATAAGGACTATGTTTCATCGCCCTTTGAGCTTGCTGATATGGACAGAGCGGTAGAGCGTATAAATGAGGCTGTGGATTTGCAGCAAAAAATTGTAGTTTATGGTGACTATGATGCCGACGGTGTTACCGCAACCGTGATCCTCACCTCATATTTAGAGGCAATGGGCGCAGATGTGAGCTTTTATATTCCCAGCCGCGAGGGAGAGGGGTACGGACTTAATAAAAATGCTATCAGAAACCTTTCGCAGGACGGGTGCCAGCTTATCATAACGGTGGATAACGGCGTTGCGGCAGTAGATGAAATCGAGTTTGCTAAAGAGCTCGGTATAGATGTTGTTGTAGCCGATCACCATATGCCTCAGGCAGTGTTGCCAAACTGTATTGTTGTTGACCCTCATAGAGAGGACTGCCCGAGTAAATTTAAGGATATCTGCGGTGCATTCGTTGCCTTTAAGCTTGTCGCCGCGCTTGACGGCGGGGATTATGAGGGCGCATTTGAGCAGTATGCTGAGCTTGTTGCACTTGCAACTATCGCTGATATAGTCCCGCTTGTAGACGAAAACAGAACAATAGTCCGTCTTGGACTTGAGCGGATGCGACAAACCGATAATTTGGGACTCTGCTCGCTTATAAATTCATCTCTTTCAGAGGGTGCTCCTATAGATTCGGGTGCAGTGAGCTATGGGCTTGTGCCTCGAATAAACGCCGCGGGAAGAATGGGCAGCGCTATGAGAGCTGCGCAGCTACTGCTTTGCGAGGATGATAGTGAGGCAGAGAGGCTTTCCTCGCAGCTGTGCGCCGATAACGCTAAAAGAAAGAATATTGAAACTGAAATTCTTGATGAAATCGAAGAAATGTCCCAAAAAAGCCCGCAGCTTTTCTCACAGCGTGTCATAGTGGTATGCGGAAAAGGCTGGCATCACGGAGTTTTGGGCATTGTGGCATCAAAGCTTGTCGAAAAAACGGGGAAACCCGCAATAGTGCTGTCGGAAGATAACGGCACTGCTGTCGGCTCGGGCAGAAGTGTGGAAGGGTTTGAGCTTTTCTCGGCGCTTACCGCTTGCAGCAGCATTTTTGAGCGCTTTGGCGGTCATAGCCTTGCCGCAGGAGTAACGGTGGCTTCTGAAAATATTGGCGCGTTCAGAGAAAAAATAAATGAATATGCGGCGCAAAATTATCCCTTTATGCCGCAAAATGAGCTTCAGGCTGATGCTGTTATTACCCCCGAGGAAATAACCTTGGCGGCAGTTAAAGAGCTGTCGGTTTTTGAGCCCTTTGGAAAAAGTAATCCTGCGCCGCTCTTTGCGCTTTTGGGCGTCTGCGTGCAAAATGTGTCCTCAATAGGAAACGGAAATCATACAAGGCTTTCCCTGACAAGCGGAGACTTGAGTTTTACAGCGTTGTATTTTGGGATGAGCGCAAATGCACTTTCGGTATTTGTAGGGCATAAGATAGATTTGATAGTTCGACTTAAACCAAATGTATATAACGGCACAGAATCTGTAACCATTCAGGTGGTGGATCTTCGCCCCTCGGGTATTCGGGATGATGTTTTCTTTAAGGAAAAACAGCTCTTTGAGGCAGCTGCCCGAGAAGAGGAGCTAACACCAAAGCAAGCAGCATACTTAATGCCCACCCACGATGAGGCTGCCGATATTTACCGTGCTTTAAAACAAAATTCAGGCTACGATAAAGGTGTTGACATCCTTTGGTGGCAGCTTTCGGGCAAAATAAACAGAGCACGCCTCTCGGTTATTATAGAGGCGTTTTGCCAAAGCGAGCTTGCAGTTTTTGAAGGCTCAAAAATTTCGCTTATCAATGCACAAGAGAAACACGATTTATGGAAATGCAAAATCCTCAGCCACATAGCAGGATATTTGCCTAGGTAAAGGAGCAGACTAATTTTTATGGATGCATTACTCAAGCAGCTGATGGATGCGATAGACCGCAACATCAAAAATCTGAATAAAGATAAAATAATTTCGGCATTCTCATTTGCGCAGGCGGCCCACGAGGGACAAAAGCGCAAATCGGGTGAGCCTTATATAGTGCACCCTCTTGCCGTTGCAAGGCTGCTTGTCGAAATGGGAATGGACACTGATACTATCGTCGCTGCGCTGCTTCACGATGTTGTTGAGGACACCGAGGTTGAGCTTTGCGAGGTTGAGTCTAAATTCGGCAGCGATGTTGCCGCGCTTGTAGATGGTGTTACAAAACTCGGACTGCTGCCGCTTACTTCCCGAGAGGAGCAGCAGGCAGAAAATGTCCGTAAAATGCTGCTTGCTATGTCGCGCGATATCCGTGTTGTTATTATAAAGCTGGTTGACCGCCTGCATAATATGAGAACCATTGATTATGTTTCGGAGCAGAAACAGCGCGATAAGTCCCTTGAAACTATGGAGGTTTATGCGCCTATAGCGCATAGACTCGGTATCCGCGCCGTTAAAGAGGAACTTGAGGACCTTTCTTTAAAACATCTTGACCCCATCGGATATGAGCAAATAGAGGAAAAGCTTGTCGGTCAAAAAGAAGAAAGACAGGAATTTCTCGATAGAATTAAAGAGCGCATCCGTGAGCGACTCGGAGAGCAGGGAAATATCGTTGTCGAGGGAAGAGTCAAGAGCGTTTACGGTATTTACCGCAAGGTCTTTATGCAGAACAAGATTTTCGAGGAAATCTATGATATATATGCGGTTCGTGTTATCGTTGACAGCGTAAATGAGTGCTACAATATTTTAGGCATCATTCACGATATGTTCCGCCCGATTCCCAATAGATTTAAGGACTATATTTCCACCCCTAAGCCTAATATGTATCAGTCATTGCACACCACGGTTATTGATAAAGAGGGCGTGCCCTTTGAGGTGCAGATTCGCACCTGGGATATGCACCACACCGCCGAGTATGGAATTGCAGCGCACTGGAAATATAAGCAGGGAATAAGCGGCAAAAACAAGCTGGAGGAGCGCCTTGTCTGGGTCCGCCAACTGCTTGAAGCGCAAAAAGAGGCAGAGGATGTTGAGGAGATAGTGCGCAGCATTAAATCCGATATCGCCCCCGAGGAGGTCTTTGTTTTCACCCCCAAGGGCGATGTTATCAGTCTGCCAACAGGCTCCTGCATTATTGACTTTGCTTATGCTATTCACACCGCCGTCGGTAACAGAACTGTCGGCGCTAAGGTAGACGGTAAGATAGTCTCGCTTGACTATAAGGTTAAAACGGGTGAAATCGTTGAAATCTTAACCTCAAGCGTCAAGGGCAAAGGCCCCAGCCGCGACTGGATAAAGCTTGTCGCTACAAGTGAAGCGCGAAATAAGATAAGAAACTGGTTTAAAAAGGAATACCGCGAGGAAAATATCGAGCAGGGCAGACTTGAGCTTGATGCAGAGTTTCGCCGTAACCTTATTAATATTGCGCCCGAAAAACGCGATGAATTTCTGCTTAATGTTGCAAAACGCCACCATTATGATAACCTTGATGATTTCTATGCCGCAATAGGCTATGGTGGTATTCTCATTTCCCGCATTATGCCAAGGGTAAAAGAGGATTACAACAAGGCTGTCAAAGAGGCAAAGGCTAAAAATCAGAGTTTTTCCATTGAGGATGTTGTCAATAAAAATAAAAGCCGTAAACAAAGCGGCAGCGTAATCGTTGAAGGCCTTGATAACTGCCTTGTGAAATTTGCAAAGTGCTGCAGCCCGCTGCCCGGGGACGAGGTTGTCGGCTTTATAACCCGCGGCTCGGGTGTTTCTGTGCATAAGGCGGACTGCGCTCACGCAGTTGAGGGTATGCGTCGGCAAGAGGATAAAGAGCGCTGGGTAAGGGTGCACTGGGCATCCGTTACCCGCTCAAGCAGCTACGATGTAACCCTTAATATCTGGGCAAATTCACGCTCTAATTTGCTTCTTGATATCAGCGCTCAGTTTGCTCAAATGAGGGTGCCGATTCATAGCATAACCGCAAAGGACACCAAGGACGGACGAAGCTATTTTCACCTTTCCATAAGCACAGAGGGAACAGAGCATTTAAAATCTATTATCGACCGTCTTTCTAAAATTCCAGACATTAGCATTGTAGAAAGGGCAACAAATTAATGATTGCATTGATACAAAGGTCCCTAAAGGCGAGTGTAACAGTCGAAGAAAAAACAGTCGGCGCAATAGAAAGCGGACTTGCTGTATTTGTCGGCGTTTTTAAAGACGATACTGATGCCGAGTGCGACTATCTTGCCCGTAAAATCGCAAACCTTAGAATATTTAAGGATGAAAACGATAAAATGAATAAATCGGTTTTAGATGTCGGCGGCTCGGTGCTTGCTATCTCAAATTTTACCCTCTGCGCCGATGCTAAAAAGGGAACAAGACCTTCCTATGACGGCGCGCAGCGCCCAGAGGAAGCCAACCGACTCTATGAACGCTTTTGTGTGAAACTTCGTGAAAACGGCGTCGAAAAGGTCGAAAAAGGCGTTTTTGGAGCTTATATGAAGGTTTCTGTTACTAATGACGGACCGATTTCTATTGTTCTTGACACAGATAAAATAATGCCCAAGCAAAAGTGAGGCTTTTATGAAAATTCAGACTGTTGTAGTAGGCAAGCTTTTAAATAACACATATATTGTAACGAGTGAAAAGGGAAATGCTATTATTATCGACCCTGGAATGGAGTTTGATAAGATAGAGGCGGCTCTCTCTGCGTCGGGTGCTTGCCTTAAATACATTATTTTTACCCACGGCCACTATGACCACACCGCCTCGGCTTATGATTTGGTTGAAAAGACGGGCGCAAAGCTTGTAATCGGCAGCCGCGATGCTGAAATGCTTGAGGACACTGATAAGAGTATGTCATGGATGTTCACAAACCACCCGCACACCCTTAAAGCTGATATTGAAGTTGAGGATGGAGATACACTCAGCCTCGATGAGCTTGAGTTTAAATTTGTTTTAACTCCGGGTCACAGTAAAGGCTCAATGGTAATTCTTTGCGAGGACGTAATGTTCTCGGGCGATACAGTCTTAGAGCGCAGCGTCGGCAGAACGGATTTTTACGGCGGTAATGAGGCTTTTATGATTCAGTCAATAAAAAAGCTTGCAGCTCTCTCTAAAAATTATCGTATCCTTGCAGGTCACGGCGATGCAACAACTCTTGAGGACGAAAAACAGCACAACCCCTATTTTATTGAATACGCATAAGGAACAGAAATGCAGATAATTATAAATAACCACCCCTTTCGCTATGAAATGGAAAACATTGCAAGAATGTTTTTTCACGAGCGGGAGATAGAAATAAAATTTGATATTGCAGAGCCGAGCGGGGACTATGTTCTTACCCAAATATGTCAAAACGGTGAGATTCTCGTTTCGGTTTCTGCATCGGGCAGATATGCCGAGGAATGTGAAAAATGCAGGTCTTGCAGCGAGCAAGAAACTGAATGGCAGATGGCAGGACTTCTTTACGACTGCCTTCTTAAAATTTCGGGAAAAGAACAAAAGTGGGGACTATTAACGGGTGTCCGCCCCACAAGATTAGTTCACAGAATGTTAGATGCGGGGTTAGCGGCGCAGGAAATTCGCCAAAAATTCCTTTCACAATACCGTGTCAGCGAGGAAAAATTTCTGCTCGTCTGGCAGACTGCTCAGGCTGAGCGCCCTGTACTTTTAGAGTCAAGGCCGCAGGATTTCAGCCTTTATATTTCAATCCCGTTTTGCCCCTCAAGATGTAATTACTGCTCGTTTGTGTCAGGCTCGGTTGAGAAATTTGCAGGCATTATCCCGCAGTATGTAGAGTACCTTGCAAAAGAAATTGAGGATGCGGGAAATATTGCAAAAACAGCGGGACTCAGACTTAAAAGTGTATATTTCGGCGGCGGCACACCCACAACCCTGAGCACGCAGCAGCTTGCTTTTCTTATGGGCAAAATAGCAGATAGCTTTGATTTGTCCCATATTGAGGAGTACACCGTCGAGGCGGGCCGCCCCGACACAGTTACAATAGAAAAGCTCAGTGCTATAAAGGATATGGGGGCTGATAGAATCAGCATAAACCCTCAGACCTTCAGTGACAATGTTCTGAAAGCAATCGGTAGAAGACACACATCAAAGCAAACCCTCGATGCATTTGAGCTTGCCAAAAAGGTAGGCTTTAAAACAATAAATATGGACCTTATTGCAGGACTTACCGATGACACCTTAGAGTCCTTTGTAAATTCGCTTGAAACAGCCATTTCTCTGCGCCCTGAGAATATCACTCTGCATACCCTGACGGTTAAAAGAGCGGCAAACTTAGCGCAGATGAGCGAAAGTACATTTGTAAAAGGAGAAACTCCTGCCGAGAAAATGGTGGGAATGTCCCGCCAAAGGCTTTTTGAGAATGGATTTTTCCCATACTATATGTATCGCCAGAAGAACACCCTTTCCAACCTTGAAAATGTTGGATACACCTTAGATGGGCATAAAGGATATTATAATATATATATTATGGATGAGGTTCACACCATTTTAGCGCTTGGAGCGGGCGCAGTTACAAAATTAAAGTCCCCGCACAGTGATGATATCCGCCGCGTATATAATTATAAGTACCCTACAGAATATCTGAGCGGATTTGAAAATATAATAAACAGAAAACGAGAGGTTTTAAAGTTTTATGAACAATATCCTTTTTAATGAAAATGGAATAGTTACTGCTGATACTGTAAATAATCTTGCAGAAAATAGCGTAAATGAGCTTGTAGCCCTTTGCGAGGAACATTATAACGGTCAGCTTGACAGCATTGCAAAGCTTTTGCTTTCAGAAAACCGCTATAAAATAGTTCTCATAGCAGGCCCTTCAGGATCGGGAAAAACAACAACCGCAAGAAAGCTTTCTGAAAAAATACTTAAAGGTGGCAAAAATGCCGTTTATGTTTCGCTTGATGATTTCTTTTTAAACCGCGATGAGCTTCCGATTTTAGAAAACG
The DNA here is from genome assembly GCA_036311245.1 of Oscillospiraceae bacterium. Lineage (GTDB taxonomy): Bacteria > Bacillota > Clostridia > Oscillospirales > Ruminococcaceae > SIG578. Next base: position 21,769 of record JAXJQH010000125.1, read on the forward strand.
GCGAAACCGATTTTGAATCTGTAAACACCCTTGATATAAATGAAATTCGTAAATGCTTTGGTCTGCTTCTCTCGGGCGAGAAAACTATAGTTCCGTATTTTGATTTTATCAGCGGAAAAAGAGACCCCGAAAAGGCGCACCCTCTTGAAACCGATGAGAATGATATCGTCATAGTTGAGGGACTTCACGCCATAAATCCCCAGCTTACCGACGGAATAGAGGCATTCGGTGGTAAAGGCTTCTATAAGCTGTTTGTAAACCCGTCAAGCCAGATATACGGGAATGACGGCGCTCCCGTTTTAAAAAGGAGAAACCTTCGCCTTATGCGCCGAATGATAAGGGACTATTTCTTCCGCGGCAGCAGCCTTGAAAATACCCTCAATATGTGGGAGGGCGTTTGCAGGGAAGAGATAAAGACAATTATTCCCTTTAAGGACGGCGCCGACTGTGTTGTTGACACAACTCATTTCTATGAGCCTTGCATCTACCACCATTATCTGCTTCCTATTATTGAAAAATCCGAGATTGCAAGCCCACAGCACGCAGCTGCCTTGCGCGAGCTTTCCGATAAGCTTGAAGTTTTCTATGATGCTCCCGCATCCATAGTCCCCGACAATTCTATGATAAGAGAGTTCATCGGCGATAAGTAATATTGTAAAATCTGTAAAAAGGTTGTATAATATAAGTGACAACATAGAGTTTTGACTTGGAAAGGATGGAATACAATGAACTTTTTTGATGAGATTTATGAAACCGCTAAAACAATAACCGATAAAACAACCAAGAAGGCGGAAGAAATAGTCGATAAAGGCAAAACCCATCTGCAAATATATAAACTGCGTGCCGAGCTCAGAAAATGCTACACCCACTTAGGTATCCGTGTCTATAACAAGGCAAAGGCAGGGGAGGAGTTTGGAAAGGTCGTTGCTATGCGTATGCACGAAATCGACCTTTTAAGGGAGCAAATTGCAGAGCTAAAAGAAC
>JAXJQH010000126.1:0-15498 GCA_036311245.1 Oscillospiraceae bacterium
AAGGCAACGCCTTGCGGAAGAAAACAGTCCGGTGGACTGTTTTCGCCGAAGTGGGCAACGAGCGAAGCGAGGCGATAGGCGCGGCAGCGCCGGAAAAATCCCCCTCTCTCCGCCAAAAATCCTCGTACGATAGTACGGGGATTTTTACTTATTACCTCTTACTTCTTCACTCTTACCTCAAACAAGTTTATACGAGGATTTTTGGGAAGTAATAAGTAAAAAGTAATATGTAAGAAGTTCGGTGTCTGCTCCGCAGACGGATATAAAAAAACAGCACCTGACTCCAAAACGGAGTCAGGTGCTATTCTTGTTATATTTTTGCTTTATATTCTTGCATCCCAGAGGCCGCAGAAGCTGTCGATGGGGTCAGCTCCGCGAAATGCATCGGGGCCCGATATGAGATTATCTACAAGCGCATCTAAGGTAGATGGCTTGGAATCGTAAGCGTTGATATAGGTGCGCGCTTGAGGAATGTCGGCGAGCATTGTCGGCGCGTTAACGCTTATCGCAACAACGGGCAGCTCAAAGACATACCAAGGAATTTCTCCGCCGCCCTTGGACATTCCGAAAGCGGGTCTGCCGTTTGCAACATCACAAAGAGTGATAACAAGGTCCTGCCCTGATACAAAATCGGCAATGGAGTTTTTGCCTGCAAAATAAAGGTTAAGGCTCGGCTTTTCTCCCGCAGCAATCTGTTTCTTTATCTGCTCTAAGGGACTTTCGTAAATAAATGCGTCAAAGCCCTTCTTAATAAGTCTGTCTCGAAGCTCCTCGGCGGGATTTTTCTTTGCTCCGTCGCCCATTGCCATCTGAATAAGCGCGTCCATAGGTCCGGCAGCGCCTTTTACATAAACTATCATAATGCGCTTGTACTTTTCAGGTGTAAGGGGAAGAACATCCTTGTCCTTGTACTTTACGAGCGTAACAGAGTCGCGGCTGATGCGCTCTGCTGCTTTTTTGTACTCCTCGCATCCCAAAACCTCGCTGGGATTTGCGGCGGGAACAAGCTCCTCTTTAGCCTTTTTATGAAGTCCCATACGAGCCTTAAGACCTAAAATACGCTTAAGCGCCTCGGTCATACGAGCCTCACTGATAACACCGCTCTTGTAAGCCCCTAACATAGTATTAAAGTCCTCGTCGGGGTCGTTAAAGAAAAGGAACATATCGCAGCCTGCGTTGATGCTTGCAGGCAGCATTTCTGCTCGCTTCATTCTGTCGGTCATTGCAACCATATGGCTTGCATCGGTAACAACCATTCCGTTAAAACCGAGTTTTTCGCGCAGAAGCCCTGTCATAATTTCGGGGCAAAGGGTGGCGGGCAGCATTTCCTCGTCGGTAATATCGGGTTTAACCTTTCTCATATATTCGGGCATCATAATGTGACCGCCCATTATGGCATCAAGGTCAGCGTCTATAAGTGTTTTGTAAACCTTTCCGAAGCTATCCATCCACTCTTTTTCGGTCATGGAATTTATGTTGTTTGCAATGTGCGCATCGCGGAAATCCTCGCCGTTTCCGGGGAAGTGTTTGGCAGCGCAGGCAAAGCCATCAATGGTGTGTGCGCCCTCAAGATATGCTCGGCTCATCTCTGCAACCTTTTGGCTATCTGAGCCGAAAGCTCTGGTAACAACCTCGGTGTTGAGCCAGCTCTTGTGAATGTCGCAAACGGGAGCAAATGCCATATTGCAACCGATAGCAGCCGCCTCCTCGTTAGACATTCTGCCTAAATCGTGAGCATACTGAGTATTCTGAGTAGCGCCAATTTTAATGCCGCTACCGATATAGGTTCCGTCAGAGCAACAGCCGTTTCCGCCCGCCTCGGTGTTGCAGGCGATAATAAGAGGGATTTTTGCATATTTTTGAAGTATTCTGTTCTGCATCTGAACTGCAGCGGCAGGCATATTGTTGTATCGGCAGCCGCCGAGATGGTATTTCTCCATCAGCTCTTTGAGATAGTCCTCATCCATTCCTGCGGTAAGTTGGAAAAACAGCTGTCCAACCTTTTCCTCGTCGGTCATACCCTTTATGGTATCGTTTACCCACCCAATATCCTCGTCACTTAAATAATAAGGTTTTGCTTTAAGATCGACCATTAAAATACCCCTTTCGAAATTTTATTTATCCTCTCCGAGATTTTTTGAAAACTCGGTTTTTTTCTTTTGCTGATATTCGCCCTTAAAGCTATTTGAAATCAGCCGCCCAAAGCCCTCAGAAATAAATTCCTGCCAGCTTTCTTTTTCGCGGCGAACTAAAATTGGATAGAATAACACACCGTTTTTATCGGCAGCCTGCATATCTCCGGGAGCATCACCGCACATCAGTATATTTTCGGGAGCATACCCCTTTTTGATTAACTCACCTATGCAAGAAGCCTTGCTTCCCGAATCCTGAGCAAGAACAATGTCAGTATGCTCAATAAGATTGAATTTACTCCACTCCTTGAGCACAGCGTCGCGGTTAGCGCTCGAAACAATGGCAATATCGGCTTTGTTGTGAGCAAACTCCAAAGCTTCTTTTGCAAGCTCAAAAGGCTTTTTCTGCTCCTCGGAAAGCTCATTTATTGCATCGTTTACACTACGGCTCCAACAAAGAGCTTTTTTAAGAGATATGTGCTGAGGATTTTCTTCTATAGCGCGCAAGAGGGAATTGTTTGAAAGCTCGTCGCTGCCCTTGACCCAAGCCTTGAGAGCCGCTATGCCCTCTATTGCGGTGTATTTCTCATTTATCTCGCAAAGAGCTAAAGCGAGCGCCTTAAAGCGGTTTATTCCGCGCGTCATAGTATAGAGATTTATCTCATTCCAACGAAAAAGAATTTCGCTCTCCCATTTTTCAAGCGCCCACTCTTTAACCATACAAGGACCGAAACAGCGGATATGCTTTATGTCCATGGTGTCCATGGCGCACCCGTCACTATCCACGCAGACGAGATACTCTTTTTTTTTTATTAAAATCATTAAGAGGGTGTTTCATAAAGTCCTCCTGATTTATGTTTTTATATTAGTATACCATAAGAGGAAATAAAATGCAAAAAAAGCTCTGCCGAAATTTTCGGCAGAGCTGTAAGGCTTTAGTTGTCGGTTTCAAATCTTTCGCAGCAGGGATCTTCCTTCTGTGCCTTAGGAGCCTCGGTAGCTTCTTTTGTGGTATCTCCGAGCCCCGTTGTTTCAGAGAAAAGAACATTTTGGCGTGTGGCATTAACGGCGTCGGTAGGGATAATGATTTTTGCAGCCTTTCCGTTTGCCATTTTGATAAGAGCTTCATATTTTTTAAGCTCTAAAACCGCGGCATCGGCCCCGGCCTCTTTAAGGGCCAAAAGTCCGTCTGCTTCTGCTTTTTTGGAAAGATAAATTGCGCGGGCTTCACCCTCTGCTCTTGCAATTCGGGCATCTCTTTCACCCTCAGCCTCTAAGATCATAGCCTGCTTGTCGCCCTCTGCGCGGGTAACAGCAGCAGCCTTGTGTCCCTCAGCCTGCAAAAGGGTTTCGCGGCGGTCGCGCTCAGCCTTCATCTGCTTCTCCATAGCATTCTGAATTTCAGCGGGGGGAATGATGTTTTTAAGCTCAACACGGCTGACCTTTATGCCCCATTGGTCGGTAGCTTCGTCTAAGATTTCAGTCATTTTTCCGTTGATGGTGTCGCGTGAGGTAAGTGTAGCATCCAGTTCGAGCTCGCCGACAAGGTTACGCAGAGTGGTAGCGGTTAGATTTTCAAGCGCCGAAATGGGGTTAACCGCACCGTATGCATAAAGCTTTGCATCGTAAATTCGGAAGAAAACAACAGTGTCAATCTGCATAGTAACATTATCCTTGGTGATAACGGGCTGCGGTGGTGAATCCATAACCTGCTCTTTGAGGGTAATGCGCTTTGCAATTCGCTCTAAAAGCGGAATTTTAACATGAATTCCTGCACCCCAAGTGGTTTTGTATTTACCTAAAAACTCAATAACATATTCAGTTGCCTGAGGTACAATGCGGATATTAGCAAAAATAAGCACCAATATTACAACTGCAAAAATAATTAAAAAAACACCCATACTATTTACTCCTCTCTTTATACATAATTTTATGTATGTTCTGTTTTTAATATACCATAATTCGACATAACCGTCAAGAAAATTTGCTCATGCCATTTTGCGTGAATTTGTTGTTGTACTATAGATATAAATTTGTTATAATATGCTAAAAGGAAGGTGGACAAAAATGTATAATTTTTTTGCAGAGAATAGAGCGGGTGAGCATTTTGAAATTCGAGGCGCCGACTTTAATCATATAAAAAATGTCCTTCGCATGAAAGAGGGGGACACCTTTCTTATAAGCTATGATGGAGAAAGCCACCTTTGCAGACTTTCCAAAATTTTCAGCGACTGCGTTGTTGCGGATATTATAGAGGAAAATTACAGAGAAACCGAGCTGCCGATAAAAATACACCTTTTTCAGGGACTTCCTAAAGGCGATAAAATGGAGCTTATTATTCAGAAATGCATCGAGCTTGGAGTTTTTGAAATAATTCCCGTTGAGATGAACCGCTGCGTAGTAAAACTTGACGATAAGAAAAAGAAATCTAAGGTGGAGCGCTGGCAGGGCATTGCCGAAAGCGCCGCAAAACAGAGCAAACGCAACCTTGTACCCTCAGTTTGCGATGTCTGCTCCTTTAAAGAGGCTCTTTTTAAGGCTCAGGAGCTTGATTTGTTGCTTGTACCTTATGAAAATAAAGATGGAATGAAGGCTACAAAAGATGCGCTTTTAAAAATAAAGAACGGAATGTCGGTAGGTATTATGATTGGCCCTGAGGGCGGCTTTGAGGAAAGCGAAATTGAGGCGGTAATAGAAAATGGCGGTGCTGCTCTGTCACTCGGAAAACGCATCTTGAGAACAGAAACTGCTGCAATAACAGCCTGTGCTATGTGTATGCTTTATGCCGAAATGAATATATGTGAGGAAAATAAATGAAAAAGCTGCCGATAGAATATGAGAATAGAATGAAAAAGCTTCTCGGCGCAGACTATGAAAAGTATCTGAAAGCGCTGTCAGATCGCTCTGTTCGCGGCTTTAGAGTCAACACTGAGAAAATTTCTCTTGATGAGTTTGTAAAGATAAACCCCTTTACAGATAATAGAATTCCTTATGTTGAAAACGGCTTTTATTTAGACGAGGAAAAAATAGGGGACCACCCCTTTCACCACGCGGGAATTATCTATGTTCAGGAGCCTGGAGCAATGGCTCCTGCTGAATGTGTTGATATAAAGCCTGACTTTAAAATCCTTGATATGTGCGCCGCTCCCGGTGGCAAGAGCAGCCAGCTTAAAAACAAGCTCGGTGAAAGCGGCGTACTTGTTTCAAATGAAATTGTTCCGTCGCGCTGCAAGATACTAACGGGTAATGTTGAACGGCTTGGACTTAAAAACACTGTCACCACCTGCCTTGATACTAAGAGGCTAGCCGCTCTCTACCCCAAAACCTTTGATCTTGTTATGGTGGATGCGCCCTGCTCAGGTGAGGGAATGTTCAGAAAAGAGCAAATTGCCATAGATGAGTGGAGTCTTGAAAATGTCACAATGTGCGCAAAAAGGCAGAGAAAAATTTTGGAAAATGCTGCCGCTTGCGTAAAGAACGGCGGATATATAGTTTACGCCACCTGCACTTTTTCTTTAGAAGAAAATGAAATGACGGTAGACTCCTTTTTAAAACAGCATCCCGAATTTGAGATAGTTCCTGCTGTGGAAGCTGTGCAGAAAGCCACAGAGGACGGTATTTTGTTTGATGACTGCGAGTGTAAAGCTATAAACCTTTGCAGAAGATTTTATCCTCATAAGGCAAAAGGCGAGGGGCAGTTTATGGCTGTTCTTCACAACATGCTTGAAAACAGCGAAATAAAACATAAAACAAATAAAATACCCCAAAAAATTGATAGGGTAGTAACCGATTTTCTTGATGATGTCTTAATTTCGTATCAAAAAGAAAATGTATTAATGTATAATGATAATCTCGTTTATTTCACTCCCGACTTCGAGGTGAAAAAAGGCACTGCATTCTCCTGCGGAGTCACCATTGGGGAGGTGCGAAAAAATTATATTCAGCCGCACCATCAGTTTTTTATGGCTATGGGGGATAGGTTTAAAAGAAAATTAGAACTTTCTCCTGAGAGCGTTGAAATAAAAAAATATCTTCACGGCGAGGAGCTCCTTTGCGACCTTAAAAATGGCTGGGCGGTAGTAACCGTTTGCGGCTGCACACTCGGTGGCGTTAAGGTTGTGAGCGGCAGAGCAAAAAACCATTACCCCAAGGGACTTAGAACTAAATAAAATGCTGTTGCATTTTAACTTCACTTGTTTTATAATTATTTTAAGCAAAAAAGCTTTTAGGAGGAAATAATTATGAAAGACCAGAATTGCGGTTACTGTATGGGCGGAGAGCTGCTCGCAAAGTTCGGTATTCCCATTTGCGACCTTAAGGTCAGTAAGCTTATTTTATTTAAAGAGCAATCTAAACCCGGTCGTGTTATCGTAGCCTATAAGGACCATGTCAGCGAGATAGTCAATATCAGCGAAGAAGAGAGAAACCTCTTTATGGCAGATGTCTGCCGCGCTGCAAATGCGCTTCATAAAGCGTTTAAGCCAAATAAGGTAAACTATGGCGCTTATGGCGATACCGGCTGCCACCTACATATGCACCTCGTTCCCAAATATGAGGGCGGTGATGAATGGGGCGGAGTTTTTCAGATGAACCCCGATAAAGTCTATCTTTCAGATGCCGAGTATGACGAGATGATTAAAAAAATCAAAGAAAATCTCTAAGAATTTTTCTAAACCCCCGAGCAATGCCTGCTCGGGGGTTTTTAAGGTAATTTTTATGAGAAATTTTCGGTAAAAAACAGCGCGAAAAAACTCGACAAATTATACAGAGTATGTTATAATTTACTGTATATTTATTCTATATCGTTTTATTACCCTCTGAAAGAAGGAAAGCTAATGCCAATTACCGATTTTTTGGAAAGAAATGCCAGAATTTACCCCAATGATGTTGCGCTCGTTGAGATAAATCCTGAAAAGCAACCCGAAAAGAATATAACTTGGAGAGAGTTTAACCTTATTGACACCGCTCACGAAGGTGATAAATACCGCAGAGAGATAACCTGGAAGGAATTTGATGTCAAGGCAAACCGCTTTGCCAATCTCCTTTTCACTAAAGGTATCAAAAGAGGCGATAAGGTTGCCGTGCTCCTTATGAACTGCCTCGAGTGGCTGCCTATCTATTTCGGTATTCTTAAAACAGGTGCTCTTGTAGTACCTATGAACTACCGTTATTCTGCTGATGAAATTAAATACTGCCTTGACCTTGCAGATGTCAGAATGCTTGTGTTTGGCCCTGAATTTATTGAGCGTATTGACAGTATTGTTAATGATATAACCGATGTTGATAATTATTTCTTTGTAGGAAACACAGAGGACACCCCCAAGTACTCAGATAACTACAACGAAATGACATATTACTGCTCCTCAACCGTTCCTCCCGTAGAGCTTCGCGACTGTGACGATGCCGCAATCTACTTCTCGTCAGGTACAACGGGATTTCCCAAGGCAATTCTGCATCGCCACGAGGCGCTCGTTTCCTCCTGCCTTACAGAGCAAAATCACCACAGCCAAAGTAAGGACGATGTCTTTCTCTGTATCCCGCCCCTTTACCAGACCGGCGCAAAGATGCATTGGTTTGGTTCGCTGCTTTCGGGTAGCCGCGCAGTCCTGCTTCGCGGTGTTAAGCCTGAGTGGGTGCTGCAAACCGCATCCGACGAAAAGGCAACCATCGTCTGGCTTCTTGTGCCTTGGATGCAGGATATTCTCGATAGTATCGACAGAGGTGAGCTTGATTTAGCTGACTATGAGTTTTCCCCTTGGCGCCTTACCCATGTCGGCGCTCAGCCTGTTCCTCCCTCGCTTATAAAGCGCTGGAAGGAGCGCTTTCCTACTCACGATTATGATACCAACTATGGGCTTTCAGAGTCTATCGGACCCGGATGCGTACATCTCGGTGTTGAGAATATACATAAGGTTGGCGCTATCGGCAAGGCAGGTTACTTATGGGAAACCAAGATAGTTGATGAAAATGGCAACCAAGTTAAAAGAGGAGAGGTCGGCGAGCTTGCTGTTAAGGGAGCGGGCGTTATGAAATGCTATTATAAAAATCCCGAGGCAACCGCTGAAATCCTTAAAGGTGACTGGCTGCTTACAGGTGATATGGCAAAAGAGGATGAGGATGGATTTATATTCCTTGTTGACCGTAAAAAGGATGTTATCATCAGCGGCGGCGAGAATATCTATCCCGTTCAGATAGAGGATCACCTGCGTGCCCACCACAAAATTAAGGATGTTGCAGTCATCGGTCTTCCCGATAAACGCCTTGGCGAAATTTCAGCCGCAATTATCGAGGTTAAAGAGGGTGAGGCATTAACAGAGACAGAGGTCAATGAATTCTGCCTGACACTGCCTAAATATAAGCGCCCAAGAAGGATAATTTTCGCAGAAGTTCCCAGAAACCCAACCGGAAAAATCGAAAAGCCGCGCCTGCGCAGCATTTATTGCGGCGGAAGCCTTGTTGAGGCACAGATAACAGGCTGATAGATTTTTTGAGTATAAATAGTAGTTTAAGGTGGTAAATTTTTATGAAAAAACTTATGTTAGGAAATGAGGCCGTCGCCCGAGGACTTATGGAGGCAGGGTGCTCTGTCATTTCCAGCTATCCCGGCACTCCCTCAACTGAAATTACCGAGTATGCCGCAAGTTATGAGGAAATATACTGCGAGTGGGCGCCTAATGAAAAGGTCGCTTGTGAGGTTGCTTTTGGCGCATCTCTTGCAGGCGCAAGAAGCGCCTGCTGTATGAAACACGTCGGACTCAATGTTGCCGCAGACCCTCTTTTTACAATGTCATATACAGGTGTAAACGGCGGTATTGTTATCTGCGTAGCCGATGACCCGGGGATGCACTCCAGCCAGAATGAGCAGGATTCCCGCCACTATGCAGTTGCCGCAAAATTACCAATGCTCGAGCCTGCCGACTCGCAGGAGGCTAAGGAATTTGCAAAGCTTGCCTTTGAGCTTTCTGAAGAGTATGACACTCCCGTTATTCTGCGTATGTGCACAAGAATTGCACATTCTCAGTCAATAGTTAAGCTTTCCGAGAGGGTAGAGTCTAAAAAAGAATATGTCAAAAACCCGCAGAAATATATAATGGCGCCCGCAAATGCTATCCGCCGCCACCCCGTTGTTGAGGATAGATGCGCCCGCCTTGCAGAGTATGCAGAAACCTCGCCTCTTAACAGTAGCTTTATCGCAGAGGATAAATCCTTGGGAATTATCACCTCGGGCACCTGCTATGATTATGTTAAAGAGGTGTTTGGAGATAGCGTTTCGGTTTTAAAGCTCGGTCTTGTAAACCCGCTGCCTAATAAGCTTATCTGTGATTTTGCCGAAAAAGTTGATAGGGTAGTAGTTGTCGAGGAGCTTGACCCCGTTATTGAAAATCACTGCAAAGCAATGGGAATTGAGGTTGAGGGCAAAAGCCTTTTCCCCATCTGCGGAGAGTTTTCTCAAAAGCTTATTGCCGAGGCTCTCGGCGCTACTGCACCCGAGTTTGCAGCGCCTCTTGAAAATATCCCCGTCAGACCTCCCGTTATGTGCGCAGGCTGCCCTCACAGAGGTCTTTTCTATGTTCTTTCTAAAAATAAGCTTACAGTCCTCGGTGATATCGGCTGCTACACCTTAGGCTCTGCCGCTCCTTTAAATGCAATTGACTCTGTTCTTTGTATGGGCGCCAGCGTTTCGGGTGTTCATGGCTTTAATAAAGCGGGCGGTAATGAGAATAAAACTGTCTGCGTTATCGGCGATTCGACCTTTATGCACTCGGGAATGACAGGACTTGCCAATATCGCTTATAACGGAACAAACTCCACCGTTATCATAGTTGACAACTCCATAACAGGTATGACAGGCCATCAGCATAACCCCACAACGGGTTACAACATAAAGGGCGACCCCGCAACCAAGATTGATTTAGAGGCTCTTTGCAAGGCTCTCGGAATTTCGCGTGTCCGCGTGGTTGACCCATATGACTTAAAGGCAACCGAGGCGGCTGTCCGTGAGGAGATAGCGGTAGATGAGCCTTCTGTTATCATCTCGCGCCGCCCCTGCGCGCTCTTAAAATATGTAAAGGCAAAACCTTCCGCTCAAATAGACAGCGAAAAATGCCGTTCCTGCAAGGCTTGTATGAAGATAGGCTGCCCCGCAATTTCTATGAAGAATAATAAGGCGGCTATTGATAGCACTCTTTGCGTCGGATGCGGCGTATGCAGTCAGCTTTGTGCCTTTGGCGCTATCGGAGGTGAGAGATAATGCAGCTTAATATTATGATAGTCGGTGTCGGCGGTCAGGGCTCGCTTCTTGCAAGTAAGCTTCTCGGCAAGCTCCTTGTAAATGAGGGACTTGATGTCAAGGTTTCCGAGGTACACGGAATGAGCCAGCGCGGCGGTAGCGTTGTAACATATGTCCGCAGCGGAGAAAAGGTTTACTCACCCATTATCGATAAGGGCGAGGCAGATTTCATCGTTTCCTTTGAAAAGCTTGAGGCTGCAAGATATGCCCCTTACCTTAAAAAAGGCGGAAAAATTATTGTAAACACACAGCAGATTGACCCTATGCCCATAATAACAGGAGCAGCTCAGTACCCTGAAAACGCACTAGATAATCTTTCGGCTCAGGGAATTGATATAGATTCCATAGATGCACTTGCTCCTGCACTCCGTGCAGGCTCAGCTAAGGCTGTAAATATTGTTCTGATGGGCAGACTTTCCAAATATCTTGATATTAGTGAGGATAAATGGCTGTCTGCTATTGAAGAGAGTGTTAAGCCTAAGTTTGTAGAGCTTAATAAAGAGGCTTTTAAGTTAGGCAGAGAATAAACTTAGAAAGGGCATTACCGATGGAAAAAAGAAAATATTATCAACCCGAAATCGAAACAATGCCGGTTGAGGAAATAAAGAAACTGCAATCAGAGAAGCTTGTAAAGCAGGTAAAGCACGTTTATGAAAATGTGCCCTACTATCGTGACCTTATGGATAAAAAGGGTGTAAAACCTGAGGATATTCACGGTATTGAGGATTTACATAAGCTTCCCTTTATCGAGAAATCTGACCTTCGTGAAAGCTATCCTTACGGAATGTTAGCCGTACCCTTAGATGACTGTGTGCGAATTCATTCAACCTCAGGAACAACAGGTAAAAGGGTTATAGCATACTACACACAGAATGATATTGACCTATGGGAAGACTGCTGCGCCCGTGCCCTTGTTGCAGTAGGCGCAGATAAAGAGGACGTCGTTCAGGTTGCTTATGGATATGGTCTTTTCACAGGCGGCTCGGGACTTCACGGCGGCTCGCATAAAGTTGGCTGCCTCACTCTGCCTATGTCTTCGGGCAACACCGACCGTCAGATTCAGTTTATGACCGATCTTAAAGCAACTGTTCTTTGTTGCACACCCTCTTATGCTGCATACCTCGGTGAGTCGCTTAAGGAAATGGGCTACACTCCCGACACTATTCCCCTTAAAGCAGGTATCTTCGGCGCAGAGCCTTGGACAGCCGAAAACCGCCGCGAGCTTGAGAAAAACCTCGGAATTAAGGCTTATGATATATATGGACTTACCGAGATTTCAGGTCCGGGCGTTTCGTTTGAATGTAGCGAGCAGGACGGAATGCATGTAAATGAGGACCACTTTATTGCCGAAATCATCAACCCCGAAACGGGCGAGCCGCTACCCGAGGGAGAAAAGGGTGAGCTTGTTTTCACCTGTCTTGATAAAGAGGCTTTCCCGCTACTCAGATACCGCACAAGAGATATATGCGTACTTAACCGTAAACCCTGTTCCTGCGGCAGAACCCATGTCCGTATGTCCAAGCCCATGGGCAGAAGTGACGATATGATGATTATCCGCGGAGTTAACGTATTCCCCTCGCAGATTGAGGCAGTTCTGCTCAATGAAGGCTGCTCCCTTAACTATCAGATTAAGGTTTCGAGAGTTAATAATAACGATACCTTTGATGTCTATGTTGAGCTTCCCCCCGAGCAGTTTGATGATTCTGTTAAAAATCTTTCTGCAAAAGAAAAATCGCTTCAGGCAGCTCTCAGAAGTATGCTCGGTATCGGACCTGCTGTTCACCTCGTTCCGCCTAAAACCATCGCCCGAAGCGAGGGTAAAGCAGTTCGTATTATTGATGAGCGCAAGCTTCACGATTAATAGAAAGAGAGGAAAATCTTATGGCTATAAGACAACTTTCGGTATTTCTTGAAAATAAAAAAGGAACTCTGCACGAAATTACAGACGTGCTTGCAAAGGAAAATATAAATCTCCGCTCTATGTGCATTGCCGATACTACCGATTATGGTATTGTCCGCATCATTGCCGATGACCCCGATAAGGCAAAAGAAGTTTTAAATGCCGCAGGCCACACCGCAAGCATCAGAGAGGTAACTGCTTTTGCGGTGCCCGATTGCCCCGGCGGACTTGCCAAGGTGCTTAGCATTTTAGAGGCAAACGGTGTTGATATCGAGTATATGTATGCTCTTGTTACAAAAAGTGTAGATAAGGCTTATGCCGTTGCAAGAACTAATGACGATAAAAAGTCAGAAGCAGTTTTAAAAGCAAATGGCATAGAAATTTTAGAGCAGACAAATATATAATAAAAAACTACTTCCCACAGCAAAATGCTTGTGGGAAGTAGTTTTTTATTTGTATAAACCTTCGTCTAATGGAAGACAGCCAGCAAGCAACTCTTTTCCGCCGCTTTAAAGGCGCTAAATTCTTTTAAAATTTGATTTTTTGAAAACAATGTTAAACTCCTTTTAGGCGGTCTGTGCGTCAATTACCGACTTTGCGTACAGATAAACTCCTGCAGACCAGCCTATCATAGGTCTTGCCTGTATCTTGCCCTCGGATATTACATTTATGTTGCCTTCCTTGACATTGTATTTCTCCCAAAGGTCACCATACTGTTCAAAGCAGTTTTCTACAAGCAGAACATATTTCTTCGCAATCTCCAAAGCCTTTTCTTTTAATCCGTAATTTAAAAGTCCCTCAATGGCTATTAAATGCAGAGGCGCCCATCCGTTAGGATAACCCCACTGCACCTTGTATGGCGATGCCTTTACCTCTTCTGCTGCATAAATTCCGTAGGGTGCTTCTAATCGATAAAGCTGTAATGCGGTTTTCTCTGCTTCCTCTTGTGTGAGTAGCCCAAGCCACATAGGATAAAGATTAGCGCAACTAAAGAAACTGTCAATTTTGTCGGTTTTAAAATTGTAATCGTAAAGTACACCGTCACATAGCATATGCTTTTTCATAAGATTAAGGCGCTTTTCATACCGTGCAGTCCACGCTGAGCCGTTCTCGCCGAGTTCTTCTTTAAAGTAAGCTATATTTCTCTCCATCGCGCAGAGAAGCGAGTTAAGGTCTACGGGGGCAAAGTCTTCTGCAGCAAATTCAAAGCGCTCTGTCATATCCCAGCCGCTTTCGCAGCCAATATGCATCTGAAGAGCGAGCTGCTCGTCTGTTTTGCCCTCAGGTCTGTGCTTTACCCTGTTAATATAGGCCTGGGCGCCTTTGTTGTGGTCAAAAGTCTCGAAATTTCCCATATGACCTAAATACTGTGAGAGTCCCATTTCAGTAGTACGCATTTTATTCCAGAAATCGTATTCCTTTTCTAGATAGGTGACTGCTCTTTTAAGCCAAGCCTTATCTCCGGTTTCTGCGTATATATCCACAACCATTTCGGAAAGAAAAGGGGGCTGTGTTCTGGTTAAATAATATGTCCGATTGCCGTTTGGCATAAAACCATAGCGCTCTATAAGAGTAAACATATTTTCGGCGTTGTTTTTCGCCTGCTCTATAAGTCCCGATAATATAAGACCTCTGTTTATAAAATATGTGTCCCAATAATAAAGCTCCTGAAATGAGTCTCCGATACAAGGCACGGTATAAGGGTAGGGAAGACCTATAAGCGTTCCCTCATCCTCTTTATTTTCTCTTATGCATTTTATTAAGGTGTCTTTTATGTACTCGGTAACAGTCATATATAGTAGTTCCTTTTAAATTATTTACCTGTATATTAGCATAGCAAAATAAAAAAGTAAACAGAAATTCAAGATTTCAGAAGGATTACTTTATATGAATTTCCATACCCTTTAAAATATACCATCGGTTTTGCTATAATGTAAATTATTAAATGAATTATAAAAGCTTAAAAAGAACCCATCTGACGATGAGTTCTTTTTCATTTGAAAGGGTTGTACAAGTCCGAAACCTTTTGAATTTTTGACCTATATGCTTGAACCACTATGGCAAGCCATGTGCTTGAGGGCACCGAGCTTTATAGCACTCTTCAGAGCGAGCTTAAAAGCTATTTGGGCGATGCGGAATATAGCAAACGTCTTGCAACCGTTAAGGAAAGCTACAAGGATATCTACACCGACGAGGATGCTGAAACAAAGTTTGAGCAGGAGCTGACGGCTGATTTAGTCGGGGACCTGTTGTTTACCGACAAGAATTTTGTTAGCAGGCTTTACAGCGGCAACCGAAATCTTTTCCAAAAGATATTTGACGAGGTTAAATACCTCTGCCGAGTTGCTACCGCAGGAAGCAAGCAGGCCCGCCAGCTCGAAAAAATAAAGCACACCTTTGAGCAGGTTTACAAAGATGGCAGCAAGGCACAAAAAAACACCGCCACAGAGGACGGTGTGAGATATTCACTGCAAGGATATAGTCAACATCAAATTGCTAACTGGGCAACCAGTAAAAATATTGTTGTCTATGAAAACGAACAGCAGCTAAGACAGTTTATTGACGATGCACGTAACGGTAAAAACCTATCCAAGAAGATGTATTTTGGTGCAATTCCTGAAGAATTAGCTGTTCGAATAAAACAAGACACAGGCATAGATGTTGAGAGCTATAATTGTACACTTAGGGCTTCAGAAATAAGAAAAATTTTCTCCAATCACGGAGATGAGCAAACCGAGTCGCAACGAGGACAAAGGGCGATTACAGAGGATGACTTTGTCTCTATTCCTCAAATAGTCCAAAATCCAGATGAGATTAGATTATCTGATGAACTTTTTGAAGGAAAGCCTGTAATTGAGTTTGTAAAAACAATTAATGGTAAGACAACAGTTGCAGCATATGTGTCTAAGAAACACTTAGATTTAACTGTTCAAACAATGTATTCGGGCAAAAATAAAAGGAACCTTGCCCCCACAGCAGGTGTACAAGCCCCTGCCAATACGCCCGAAGCGCACGTTGGTACAGTTCCTAATAATAGTATATCCAATCCTGACGAAAATGTCAATGGAAAACTTTCACTTTCCTCCAAAAACGAAGATATTGCCCCGGTGAAAGACGGAATATACGGCAAGGACATTGCGCTGGAAGCTGCATCTAATCAGGACTTGGTACCTGTC
>JAXJQH010000127.1:0-3738 GCA_036311245.1 Oscillospiraceae bacterium
ATTATGAAGCTTTACTATGATGTAGAAAGCAAACCCAAGTTCGGTCAGCTGATTGTTTTTGCAATTCAGCAGCTACTTGCCATTATGACAGCTACTCTGGTAGTTCCCGTTATAATCGGCAACGGAATGAGTCCTGCCGCTGCACTTTTCGGCGCAGGTGTCGGCACACTTGTCTATGTTCTTTTCACCCAGAAAAAGAGCCCTGTTTTCCTCGGTTCTTCCTTCGCATTCATTGGCTCTATGTTTGCTGCTTTTGCAGGCGGAGTTTCTATGGCGCTCGGTTATATAGGACTTATCATCGGCGCAATTTTTGCAGGTCTTGTATATGTTATCATCGCTATTATTGTTAAATTCGCAGGTGTTAACTGGATAAACAAACTTATGCCCGCAGTTGTAATAGGACCTACTGTTGCAATCATCGGTCTTTCCCTTGCCGGAAACGCTGTCGGCGACCTGCAGTCAGGCTTTAAGGTAGACAATGTTTCGGTAGCTTCCCCTCTTGTTGCAATCCTTTGCGGAGTTGTTACCCTCGTAGTTATTACCCTTTGTTCTACTTCTAAGAAAAGGACACTTCGTCTTATTCCCTTCATCTTCGGAATTTTAGCAGGATATGCTTTTGCAACCATTCTCACCATTATCGGCAACGTTGCGAACATCGATGCCATCCGTCTTATCAATTTCGGAGCTTTCACAGCTTTGTGGGAGAACGGTGTTACCCTTTCTACATTTGTTAAGGTTCCTGATTTTACATTCCTCGCTGCATTTAAAGGTATCGGAGAAATTACTCCCGCTTATGTTGGTACCATTGCAGCAGCATATATTCCCGTTGCATTCGTTGTTTTTGCTGAGCACATTGCTGACCACAAAAACATTTCCTCTATTATAGAGCGTGACCTTCTCACCGAGCCCGGTCTTTCCAGAACCCTTTTAGGCGACGGTGTCGGCTCTATGGTTGGCGCACTGTTCGGCGGCTGCCCCAACACCACCTACGGTGAGTCTGTTGGCTGCGTTGCTATCACAAGAAACGCATCTGTTCTTACAATCATTGCAGCAGCAGTCGGCGCAATCCTCATTTCTTTCCTCTCTCCCTTTGTTGCATTTGTTAACTCCATTCCTCCCTGCGTTATGGGCGGTGTCTGCGTTGCGCTTTACGGATTTATCGCAGTTAGCGGACTTAAGATGGTTCAGAAGGTTGACCTTAATGACAACAGAAACTTATTTGTTGCATCGGCTATCCTTATTACCGGTATTGGCGGTCTTACCCTGAGCTTCGGCTCTAACGGTCAGGGCGGCGCACTCATCACAATCACCTCGATTGCTACCGCTCTTATCCTCGGAATTATCTTAAATGTTATTCTTGCAAAAAGAGAGGTTCCCGAGGACAAGGAATAAATAAACAACAAAAAAATCCCCCGCGGCGCCTGTGAACTGCCGCGGGGATTTTGTTTTTTAAACCGTTTCTACCTTTATCATATTAGTGTTGCCTGAGGAGCCGTTTGTCATACCGCCGGTAATAACAATGCAGTCATCTTTATTCAAGCCGAATGTTGATACCGCAAGGTTTTTTGCGGTGTAAAAAAGCACATCGGTGGAATTAAACATCTCGCATTTGGCGGGCGTTACTCCCCAAGAGAGTGATAGCTTTCGCCAGGTTTTTTCATCGGTGGTAAGGCCCAAGATATCAGCGGTGGGGCGAAAACGGGACACCATTCTCGCAGTTGCACCCGAAAGCGAACAAACGGCAATTACCTTGGCATCTATATCAATAGCCATACTACAGGTGGAGTGTGAAATGGCATCCACCATATTTTTAATTTTGAACTCGGATTTTTTTAAACGTTTATCATAAGAAATGGTGCTTTCTGCGTGCTCAACTATTTTTGCCATAGTTTTAACAGTCAGCACAGGATATTTGCCTGCCGCAGTTTCTCCCGAAAGCATTACAGCGCTTGTCCCATCAAAAACTGCATTGGCAACATCGGATATTTCGGCTCTTGTGGGACGGGCATTATTTATCATAGATTCAAGCATTTCGGTTGCGGTTATAACGCGTTTCCCAAGTAGGCGGCACTCGCGGATAAGCTGCTTCTGAATTGCGGGCAGTTCCTCAAACGGAATTTCAACACCGAGGTCACCTCGGGCTACCATTATTCCATCGCACTGCTCGCATATTTCAGCAATATTCTGAACACCCGAGCGGTTTTCGATTTTTGCAATAATGTCAATCTTCTCTCCACCGTTTTCAGAAAGTATCTTTTTTACATCCAAAAGGTCCTGCTTGCAGGAAACAAAGGAGCAGGCAAGGAAATCAACATCATTTTCAATTCCGAAAAGAATATCGCTTTTATCGGCCTCGCTTATATATTTCTGCCCCAGAACCTTATCGGGAAAGCTCATACTCTTTCTATCCCTAAGTTCTCCGCCGACAAGAGTTTTACAGATAACATCGGTGTCTGTAGTGCCCAGCACCTCAAAAACCGAAAGCCCGTCATTAACCTTTATGATATCGCCCTTTTTCATTTCCTTTGCGATACCCTTGTAGCTTACCGACACCTTTTTTTCTGTTCCTACCACATCCTCGGTTGTAAAGGTGAATTCCGCATCGTTTTGAAGTGTAATGCTGCCGTTTTCAAATGTTCCTATTCTATACTCCGGGCCTTTTGTATCAAGCATTATCGCGATAGGAATTTTAAGCTCTTCGCGGACCTTCTTTATAGTATTTATCATTTTAAGGTGCTGCTCGTGTGTGCCGTGTGAAAAGTTAAGGCGGGCAACATTCATTCCCGCAAGGCAAAGCTGGGAAATGGTTTTTTCATCACTACAAGCAGGACCTATTGTGCAAATAATTTTGGTTTTTCTCATATTTATGTCCTCCGAATTACACATATATACATAATATCATTATTATACAATTTTGTTGTAATTATTTCAATATTATCTTAAAAAACAATTAATTTCGTTCATGTTAAGGAGAGCGAATTCAATCATGATACATAAGGAGCGGTTAGCGCAGGTGCTTGAAATTTCACAGAAAGAATATTTTGCAAGTGTTTAGGACCTCTCTAAAAGGCTTTATGTAAGTCTGCATACAATAATGCGAGACCCTTCGGAGCTTTCTCGGCGGGGCACTATTATTTGCTGTCACGGGATGCCACATCTATGCCTCAAAACGACACTATTCTGCCGATAGATTTCAGAAACTAAGTACTTAACTTAAGGCATATAAATCGAGCAATTATGCAAAAAGCACCGTTTGTAAACACTTTTATTTTCATTTTTTATCTTGTGTCTTGCATTAAACTGAATAAAATAGTATAATCATAAAAAGCTTAAGGTTAGGAGAGACATTATGGCAGATAGGTTTACACAAAAACACAAAAAGCTGTTTGGAATTCTTGCCATTGTTATAGCTATTATATTTTCTGCAGCCGTTTTCTTTTTCTTAGGAAAGCCGCTCATTTCCTTAGTTTCTAAGCCAAAAGTTTTTCGTGACTGGGTGAATAATTTTGGAATATGGGGCAGACTAATTTTTGTCGGAATGATAATTTTGCAGGTAATTGTGGCAATTATCCCCGGAGAACCATTTGAAATTGCCGCGGGTTACGCATTTGGCGCTATAGAAGGCACTATTCTCTGCCTTGTCGGAGCCATAATAGGAAGCGCTCTGATTTTTTTGCTTGTTCGCAGATTTGGGATAATGCTGGTTGAGGTTTTCTTTTCAAAAGAAAAAATTGATTC
>JAXJQH010000128.1:0-12745 GCA_036311245.1 Oscillospiraceae bacterium
ATCTAATCACAAAAAAAGAGCATTACCATAAAAGGTAGTGCTCTTTTTTGGCGGAGAGAGGGGGATTCGAACCCCCGAACGGGGTTAACCGTTACACGATTTCCAATCGTGCGCCTTAGGCCAGCTCAGCCACCTCTCCGTTTGCGCTTTTAAAATGCTTAATTATTATACACAAAATAAGTCCCTATGTCAATAGTAAAAAACAAAAGTTTTTTGTTTTAAAGCTGCAAAAATGCGCAGTCTCTATGAGCGAGCCGGCTTGACTGCGGCACACAGCATAATCCGCTTAATGCTGCTCGGTTCCCCGCCTGACATGGTTCACGGCATGCCGTCGCACAGGGCCAGCTCGCTCATACAAACTGCGCATATAACAACAAGTAGTATATCAAAAAAAAACTGAAATAGCAAGAATTATTTAAAAAAACTGTGGAATTTTAATTGCATAGGCGCTTTTAATAGCTTTCGAGGGGGATTATATGGTTGCGGTTTTTTTAGGAGCAGGCGCGAATGGCTCCTTTCGCAAAACGGTGGCAAGGATACTCAGAGAGCACGCAGAGGTTATAGAGGTTTCAAGGGATAGAATATTCGGACGTGCTCGCGGCAGACAGGTCACCGCCATTTTTCAGCGGGAGCTTAGCCTTTTACATCTTTTAGGTAGCGCCGTTTTTCTCAATCGCTGCAGCGGAGGCACCAAAATATCCGCCGAGCGCTATCTTATATGCAACAGTGCGAACCACGGCGATCTCGAGCTGGCAAAAAAGAGCGGCGGCGAGGTTATTACCTGTGGGATGTCGCTTCGCGACAGCGTTAGCTTTTCGAGCTTTACCGACGAGCGCTGTGTGATAAGCGTTCAGCGTTCCCTAAAGCGGTTTGACGGGCGCAGGGTCGAGCCTTTTGAGTTTCCCTGCCGTTGTCTGCCCGATGATGACCGATACGGGCTGTTGTGCGCCCATCTCTTTTTGATTTTACTCGGAAAAATATAAAATCCCGCTTATGCTGCGGGATTTTTAACTTTATATTTTGTTTTGTTATGGAGTTGTCTTACCTTAGAAGCCACAAAGAGCGGCAGCACAATTTTATATCTTGCAAAGAAAAAGAGCGTTGCTTTTACAAAAGATGTTTTGCTAAGCGGCGCCTCTTTAAGCGCCTGCGCATAAACACCCTCTTTTACGGCGGCGCGGGCAGCAGAGAGCTGCTCCTTTACACTTCCCTTTTCCTTTCTAAATAGGTCATGCACGCAGACTATAAGCAAATGGTCAAGAACATACAAAAGAAAAGCCGATTTAATCTCCTTTGGAGCTTTGGAAAGGCGGCGGCTTGTTCTGAGCATTGCATCGGCATATTTATCGCAAAGATTTCTGTTAGTGCGGCGAACCGAAAAGGGGTCATTTACTGTGTAATGATAAACTGCTCTGTCTATTTTGGCTGCAAAGCTGCTTTGCATAATCACCGAGATAACAAAATCGCTATCCTCGGAGTGTGTAATTTTAGGATCAAAACGAATATTTTTTTCTCTCACAAGGTCAGTTGAGAAAAGCTTTCCCCAAGCGCAAAGGGTCTTTGTGGGGCGCCTTAGGCTTTCCACAAGCAGTTTTTGCATTGAAGCTTTGGGAACAAGATGCCAATTATCCTGTTTTGCGCTTGTCTGACTGTCACTAAAAGCAAAATAAACATCTGAGCCTGCAAACTGCTCAAAACCGCGGGCAAAAACCGCATCTGCATCAGGGAGCATAGTGTCATCCTGATCCACAAAGCAGAGATACTCGCCGCGCGCATTTTCAATGCCGACATTTCTCGCTTTGGAAACGCCTTTTTCACTCTGAAAAACCCGAATTCGCTCATCCTTTTCAGCGAGCTTTAGCGCAAACTCATAGGTTTTATCCTTTGAGCCGTTTTCAACTATTAAAATTTCAAAAGACAGATTTTTTTGGCAGGTTATACTGCCTACACATGCCGAAAGATATCTTTCCCCATTATGCGCGGGAATAATATAAGAAATCTGCGGACGCATTTTTGTCTTTCTCCCTCACTTAAAAACTTTTATCATAGCTCCTGCCCAAGAATTTAGCCTTTAAAAAGCCGATTACCTTTGCGGCAAGGTTTATCTTTTCCATATATATGCAAGGAATTTCTTTGTAACTAATCTTATTTTTATTTATCCACATATCCAGCATCAGCTCGCTGAGTCTGCCCATCATTCTCTCTTCAAACGAGGACATTTTTGCAAAGTCAATTCTTTTTTCAAGCTCAAACAGAATATCGAACATCCAGCTTGCATAAGATTCTGCAAGCTCGCGCTTCATAATAAACATATTGAACATATGGGCAGATGTTCTCTTTTTAAGTAAATCAAACTCACACAAATATTCGGGTGACTTTTGCTCCAAGACCTCTCTGAGAGCCAGAAGGTGCTCCTCTTTATGTGTATGCGCATAGTGGTCATAAAGATTTTCAATATAGTAGTTTTGTTTTTTGGGAAGCACCACATCTGTGCTTTCAAAGAGACTTTCAAGCTGCTCTCCCGAAAGAACCGCTTTAAATTTATCCTTTTGCGGCTTTATGGAAAAATGGCGGCGGTAGTGCGCAAGCCCTATATAATCGGCATCCAAATTTTTAATAGCCCAATAAAGCCCCGTAAGCTCACAGTAACGAGGATTTTTTTCAGAAATATTATCGCCTGTGTCATCTCCCGCAAAGCCTATATCCTCTTTGCCTTTTTTACCGACGTGAAGCGGGAGATAGATGCTATCCTCTGGCATTCTATAAGGCTTATGCGCCGCAATGATGATTTTTGCTTTCAATTTAAAGCTCCTTCTCTACAAGCTCCAAAGCTGCCTCTATGGTATCATCCATATCATAATAGCGGTAACCGCCGAGGCGGCCGCCGAATATGACATTTTCTGTTTCCTTTGCAAGAGCGGCATATTTCTGATAGAGCGCCTGATTTTTCTCGTCATTAACGGGATAGTATGGCTCTGTTCCCTCTGTCCACTCAGCGGGATATTCACGGGTTATGATGGTTTTGGGGGCATTTGAGCCTTCAAAATGCTTGTGCTCGATAATTCTTGTAAATTTGTGCTCAGCGTCGGTATAATTTACTACTGCGACTCCTTGATAATTTTCACAATTAAGAAGCTCATTTTCAAAGTTAAGGCTTCTATACTCAAGCTTACCGAAGCAGTAATCAAAATACAAGTCAATACAACCTGTATAGACCACTCGCTCGGCTAAAGAGTCAAGCTCATTTTTATGCTCAAAATAATCGGTTTCGAGCCTTACCTCGCAGCCATCGAGCATTTTTTCAATAATGGCTGTATATCCGCCTATGGGGATACCCTGATAGCGGTCGTTAAAATAGTTATTATCAAAAGTAAACCGAACGGGCAGGCGCTTTATTATAAAGCTGGGAAGCTCGCTGCAGGGTCTGCCCCACTGTTTCTCGGTGTAATATTTTACAAGCTTTTCATAAATATCGGTGCCGACAAGCGAGATTGCCTGTTCTTCTAAATTCCGAGGCTCGCCCTTTATCTCTGCGCGCTGCTCCTCTATCTTGGCAGCGGCTTCCTGCGGGGTCAGAGTGCCCCACATCTGATAAAAGGTATTCATATTAAAGGGCAAATTATAAAGCTCGCCCTTATAATTTGCGATTGGAGTATTTACAAAATTGTTAAACTCTGCAAAGTGGTTTATATACTCCCATACATCTCTATTATCTGTATGAAAAATGTGCGCTCCGTATTTATGGACATTGATGCCGTCTACACTCTGGGTGTAGATATTTCCGCCGATATGCTCGCGCCTATCAACAACAAGGCATTTCTTTCCGCGCGCCGTCGCTTCATGTGCAAAAACACTGCCGAAAAGCCCCGCTCCGACTATCAGATAATCATACTTTTTCATACGCTTACCTCTTTTACTGTGCGCCTTTTCCCGAAAATACTGCCGGAATTGTTTTTAACAGAATTTTAAAGTCAGTCCACAAGCTGCGTTCCATAATATATTTAAGGTCAAGTCTTACCCATTCCTTAAACTTGATGTTATTTCTGCCACTGCACTGCCAATAGCAGGTAAGCCCCTGCTTTACTAAAAGGCGGTTGAACTGATAGGGCTTATATTTCTCTACCTCAATAATAATTGGAGGGCGAGGACCTACAAATGTCATATCTCCGATAAGGATATTTACAAGCTGCGGGAGCTCGTCAATGCTTGTTTTTCTAAGAATTGCGCCTATTTTGGTAACTCTCGGATCTCGCTTCATTTTGAAGGCGGGTCCGTCCATTTCGTTCATTTTGCGAAGCTTTTCCAAAAATTCGGGAGAGTCTGCCCCGACAACCATTGTGCGGAACTTATACATTTTAAACAGTTTGCCGCCTTTTCCGACACGGGTCTGAACAAAAATCGGAGGTCCGCCGTCTGTCATAACAAGAAGGGCAACAATCAATAGTAGCGGAAAAAGGACTATGAGCAAAATAAGCGCCGCGATAAAGTCAAGAATGCGCTTTACAAAATCATAGCCTTTTTTCTCAATAAACACAAAGTTGTTGACCGATCTGTTTTTCATTTTGCTTTTTTTCATAATAACCTCGCTGCTAAGGATTATTTTTTAGACGATGTAGGTATCATCGAGGAGTTTTCTTCTGTCTTAGGTGGCAAATAAATAAAATCGTGCAGCTTTTCTGAAGCCAACTTAAGGTCATAGACCATATAGCTTGTACCATTAATGCTCTGACCTTTGCCGGGGCATTCATCATTGGGCAGGCCATAGGATTCAATGGAGGGGGAATTTGCAAGTGCCCACATACCGATTCCGAGCATTTCGCTTGTATCAAGAGTGGTAGTACACTCACTTAAAATCATTTCTACCAGTTTAGGGAATTTTAACGGGTTCATTTTCTTTACTGTGTCAAACATTGCAGCGAGAACCTCACGCTGGCGGTTTCCTCTGTCAATATCGCTTCCTGTATAGCGGTTTCTTGCATAGGCAAGAGCCTGTCCGCCGTTTAGGTGCTGAACTCCTGCCTCTTTTATATAGTCACACTCTATTCCCATATCCTTAAGGTACGGAATGTAGTTATTGTTCATAACCTTCATCTCAGCCTCGCTGACATCAATGGTTACGCCCCCGATATAATCAATTATTTCGGAAAACTGGTAAAAGTTTACGCTGACATAATCGGTTATATCAAGCTTGAAATTATGGTTTAAGGTTTTAACTGCAAGGTTAGCCTTTCCGTAAGCCCATGCGTGAGTTATCTTGTCGTGCTTTCCGTTTTCAAATTCAATATAGGTATCTCTTGCGATAGAGGTCATTTTAATAGATTTGTTGACCTTGTCGATGGACAGAATAATAATGGCATCAGATCTACCGACATCGTTATCCTGACGGGTGTCAAGACCATAAAGAGCGATGTTTTTTACATTATCATCAAACGGAAGGTCTGCATCAGAGGCAATTCCAAGGTCGCCCGAAAGGTTATCTCTGTCCACCTTATTAAGAGCGGAAATTCCCCACGAAACAGCCCAGACAACAATAGCTAATATAATGCTGACAACAACGGCTATTATAGCAAATATAATTTTTTTATTTTTATTATTATCTTTTTTAGGCTTTTTATCACCGCTTCTCTTATTTTCGGCGGTGACATCTCCCGCATTTTTTGCAACATTTTCTTTATAGCATTTCTCGCAGAAGATCGCATTCTCATCATCTAAAGGAGCTCCGCAGCTAATGCATTTCATAAATATTACCTCCGTAAAAATCGGACCGAAATAAGACATTGCAGCTTGGTTTCGATCCGACATACCTATCCATAATATTAAACCATAATGTATTATAGTCTTTTTTGAGCGAAAAGTCAATAATTATGTCATTAACAGCCGATAGGGTTATATTAATAGTATCTCTCGTCATAAAAAACAAATGAGGGTAAAACAAATTTTACCCTCATTTTATATCATTTTATTTTTTCTTTAATAACATTGCATATCTGCTCTGTTTGTTCACGAGTAAGATAAGGATGCATAGGCAAGCTAAGCACTGTTTTAGTTGCTTTTATAGTGTTGGGATACCACTCATCAGGAAGGCTATACTTTGCATATGCCGTTTGCCGATGCAGACCTCTGGGATAATAAATCATAGAAGGAATATCTTGTTCCTTTAATGCTTTTTGCAGGCTATTTCGCTGCTCTTCATTTTTTAAAACGATGGTGTACTGTGCCCAGCTTGAATAATACCCCTCTTTAACAAGCGGAGTTACTACTACGCTTTCAAGCTGCTCAGTGTACCAATCGGCAACACGGTTAACAGCCGCAAGTTCCTCCTCAACAAATGCCTTAAATTTAGGTAGCAGAATAGCTGCCTGAAGTGTGTCGAGGCGGGAATTCATTCCGATCGCACGATTATCATATTTATCCTCGGGGGAGCGGCCTTGCATTCTTAAAGAGCGCAAAACTGCGTCCATTTCATCATCATTTGTAAAAATAGCTCCGCCATCACCATAACATCCGAGTGGCTTTGCGGGGAAAAACGAGGTTGTTGCGGCATCGCCAAACGAGCACGCCTTTTTACCTCTGATATTTCCGCCGAAACCTTGTGCTCCGTCCTCCAAAACCTTTAATCCGTATTTTTTTGCAATAATCTCAATTTTATCGTAATCGGCAGGCTGACCAAAAAGGTCAACAGGAACAATAACCTTAGGAGTTAATTTTCCCTCTGCTATCACACGCCGAATTTGTTTTTCAAGCGCTTCGGGATCAATATTAAATGTACGCTCGTCAATATCAACAAGCACAGGTGTAGCACCGAGAATTGAGCTACTTCCCGCCGAAGCAAAATAAGTGAAATCTGAGGTAAATACAGCATCTCCCTCACCTATACCCCACGCCATTAGCGCAAGCTGAAGCGCATCTGTGCCATTTCCGCAGGCAACACAGTGCTTTACACCGACATATTCTGCAAGCCTATTTTCAAGCTCTGTTACCGGTTTTCCTAGAATAAATGCCGAGCTTTCCAGAACTTCAGAAATGCCTTTATCAATTTCAGCTTTAAGGTGTTGATACTGCGCTTTAAGATCTCTAAACTGCATTAAAACTCCTCCTTATCAGTTCCTTTAAGTCCGGCTTCTGTTTCAATATATTTTCTGCCGCAAGCGGTGCAGCAAAGTCCATTCTTCAAAAGCTCACCACATTCACATACCCATCCCATTTTCTTTGCAGGAACTCCTAACATAAGTGCATGGTCAGGAACATTGCTTGTTACAACAGCACCTGCGCCGATAAGAGACCAAGCCCCAACAGTGTGCCCGCAAACAATAGTGGCATTAGCACCAATGGACGCGCCAGTTTTTATAAGCGTTCGCTTATAAGCCGCGCTGCCTTTGGGGTATTTAGCCCTCGGAGTTAAATCGTTAGTAAAAACACAGGACGGACCACAGAACACATAATCCTCAAGCTCAACACCCTCGTAAAGAGAAACATTGTTTTGGATTTTGCAACCGTTTCCTATTTTTACATTATTGCTGATATTAACATTCTGACCCAAGGAACATTTTTCACCGATTCTTGCACCTTTCTGAATATGACAAAAATGCCATATTTTTGTTCCCTCGCCTATCTTAACATCATCATCAATATAAGAAGACTCATGCACAAAAAAATTATACATACTAAAACCTTCCAACAAAATCTAGTGTCGAGCACTTATCAAGAGGAAGCTTTACAGGTCTACCCTCTGCGGCCGACTTGTAAATAGCTAAAATCATTTCCAAGGCTCTTTTACCCGCCTTGCCATCAACATAAGGCTCACGGTTATTATTTACAGCATCTATAACATCTGCATAAAGCGGTGTGTGTCCAAAACCGTAAACGTTTGGGGGATTTTCACAAAATTTTTCTTTAACCTCGTCTGCGTCATCAAGGCCATCGGCAAATGACCATTCCTCAATGATATTTACACTCTTGCCGCCTGCTTTAACTGTTGCCTTGTCAGCAAAAAAGTAAAGAGTTTCCTCAAGATTTTGAGGGTAAACATTGGTTGTTCCCTCGATTATTCCATATGAACCACTTTTAAATTTAACAAGTGCCATTCCGAGGTCCTCTGCCTCAAGATAGTCGTGCTTCAGTTGTGCAGTGTATGCCATTATTTCATCAACCTCATCACCCATCATCCAGCGAAGAAGGTCAATGTTATGTATGCACTGATTCATAAGGCAACCGCCATCCTGTGCCCAGGTTCCTCTCCAAGGCGCCTGATCATAGTAGCTTTTTCCGCGATTCCAACGAATGTGTGCAGCACCGTGCAGCATTTTTCCAAATCTTCCCTCTTCGAGAGCGCCGCGAATTTTCTGGATAGAGGCATTAAAGCGGTTTTGATGGCAGGCGCAAACCTTTACACCTTTTTTCTCTGCTCTTTCGATGATAGCATCCGCATCCTCAAGAGATAGCGCAATAGGTTTTTCAATTATAACGTTGCAGCCTGCATCAATGCAGTCAAGAGCAATCTGAGCATGCCTTCCGCTCTCCGTTGCGATTGCCACCAAGGTAGGTTTTACCTCAGAAAGCATTTTATTATAATCAGTATAACGCAAAATACCCGCCTTTTCCTCATCGGAAAGCTGTGAAAGCACGATTTCGCAATTTTCATATACAATATCGCAAACAGCTGCAAGCTCAAGTTTGTCTTTATTTGCTTTGGCTGCAGCGATATGATTAGGGGCTATTCTGCCGCAACCAATAAGCGCATATTTTATTCTTTCCATAATCAGTTCCTCCAACCGCGAATAATATCGCACACTTTTTCTGCAGCATGTCCATCACCAAACGGCTGATAGCTTGAGTCTATAACCTGCTCTTT
Organism: Oscillospiraceae bacterium; assembly: GCA_036311245.1. Classification (GTDB taxonomy): domain Bacteria; phylum Bacillota; class Clostridia; order Oscillospirales; family Ruminococcaceae; genus SIG578. Next base: position 8,852 of record JAXJQH010000128.1, read on the forward strand.
GGATAGTTTGTTCAAAATATCCTCTCTATCAGGTTTTGCAAGCTGATTGCGGTTACCAATCATAGTTTCAGGCCATACAACATAATCCAGCACAAAAACACACTGAACTCCTGCGTAAAAAGCCTCACATTGCAAGCCTCCCGAATCGGTAACAATTTTCTTTGCGTTTTGTGTAAGATGCACCGAATCGGAATATCCAACAGGCTGGGTAAGAATAATATTTTTAAGCTTTTCTGATGTACATATTCGCTGTGCCCTATCGTGATTGCGGGGATGAACAGCATATATAGTAGGTGCATCAAGACTGTTCATAGCTGCCAAAATCTCGGTAAGCGGCTCGTCACTATATGTATTTTCCTGTCTGTGGCAGGTCATATAGTAGTACTCCTGCGGCACTTCTATTTTAGAGCCGTCAAAACCCAAAATATTAGAAGTTTCCCAAGGTTTATTTGCAAAATGCAAAAAGGAGTCATACATAATATTGCCAACGCAAAATGACTTGTCCCCAAGTCCCTCCTGCACAAGCTTCTGACGTGCATCTTCGGTGGCACAAAACAGTAAAGAGGAGCAATGATCCGTAAGTGTTCTGTTTACTTCTTCAGGATTATTTAATGTTCCAAGTCGGTTTCCTGCCTCTACATGCAATACGGGTATCTGAAGTTTTACAGCAGAGAGTGCAGCTGCAAGGGTTGAATTGGTATCACCATACACCAAAAGTGCATCGGGTTTTTCCTTTAAGAGTATTTCCTCTATAGAAACAAGCATACGGGCGGTCATTTGAGCGTGAGTACCACCTGACACGCCGAGATTATAATCCGGCTGCGGAATTTCCATTTCCCTAAAAAACACCGCAGACATATTGTCATCAAAATGCTGTCCTGTATGCACAAGCACCTCATGGTGCTCTCGGCGAAGCTGTCTGGAGCCTGCCGCCGCCTTAATAAACTGAGGGCGCGCGCCAACCACTGTTACTATCTTCACTTACAGCACCTCAATATTTTCACGATTTACAACATTCTTCATCACATTTTTGGTGTCAAAAATGAGTTTTGCGTGCTTTGCTACAAAATCATAATCCACATTGGTATGAGCGCAGGTTACCATAACAAGGTCTGCACTCTCCAAAAGCTCCTGTGTAAGCTCCTTTTCGCCCACCTTTATATGTCCGTTTTCCTTATATTCAGAAACCCATGGATCAAAATAGACAACCTCTGCACCCACCTTTTCAAGCTCCTCAATGACGCGGATAGCAGGGCTTTCACGGTAGTCATCTATATCCTGTTTATATGCAACGCCGAGAACTAAAACTTTTGCGCCATTCAGTGCCTTTTTGGCCCTTAGGTTTAAAAGGTGCATTGCGCGGTCAACACAATACGCAGGCTGACCGTCATTTATAACCATACTGTTTTCTATTAATGTTGTGTGGAAGCCATACTCACGGGCTTTCCAGGTTAAATAATAGGGGTCGAGAGGGATACAATGTCCTCCAAGTCCTGGTCCGGGATAAAACGCCTGAAACCCGTAGGGCTTTGATTTAGCGGCATCAATAACCTCCCAGACAGAAATTCCCATTTCATGGCAAAGTCTTCCCATTTCATTAACAAGACCGATATTGATATTACGATAGGTGTTTTCAAGAATTTTTTCCATTTCGGCAACTGCAGGAGAAGAAACACGATGAACAGGAGCTTCAAGAACCATTTCATACATAGTTGCCGCTATATCTGTGCACTCGGGAGTGCATCCGCCGACAACCTTGGGGGTGTTTTTTGTTTTATAAATAAGGTTACCCGGATCTACACGTTCGGGGGAGAAAGCAAGATAAAAATCCTCTCCGCATTTAAGACCCGACGACTCCAAAATAGGCTTTAAAAGTTCTTCGGTTGTTCCCGGATAGGTTGTGGATTCGAGCACAACAAGCATGTCCTTGTGAAGATATGAAGTAATACTCTCTGCAGATGACTTAACATAGCTAATATCAGGTTCCTGATGCTTATCAAGAGGGGTGGGAACTGCTATACAAACACAATCGCAGCTTGCAACCTGTGCAAAATCAGATGTCGCTTTCAAATTCCCCGACTCAACAATTTTTTCAAGGTCTTCATTAACAACATCACCGATATAGTTTTTACCGGCATTGACCATTTCAACTTTAGCCGCTTGAACATCAAAGCCAATAACTTTAAATCCCGCCTTGGCTTTTTCAACAGCAAGAGGAAGTCCCACATAACCAAGACCGACAACGCCGAGAGTTGCAGTTTTATTTTTTATTTTTTCTTTAAGTGCACCCATCACTTTTTCTCCTTAAACTATTTTTTGAAATATCTTTTCAAACTGACTTGTCCAGGACATATTACTTTCCGCATATTTACGCATATTTAGAGAAACGTTATTTTTTTCTCTCATATTAAGAGCAAATTCAACTATTTTATCGATATCCAAGGGGGTGTCATCATTTGAAACCTGCATCGCAAATTCGCACTCTTTTTCTATTGCGGGGTCATAGCATCCATAAACAAGAGGTATTCCTCTTGCCATATATTCGCGGGCTTTCATAATAGTACCTGTTTCTAAACCGATTCTATACATTCCCAGAGAACCAATTCCGACATCCATACTGTTAATAAATTCATCGAGCTCCTTGCCATAAATAGCACCATGGAAAACAACCTTATCCTCAACGCCTAACTCTGCTGCAAGCTCTTTCCATTTAGAGAGCGATCCATCGCCATCATTACCCACAAAGTGAAACAGCACCTTTTCTTTTCCCTTGTAATGCTTTAGAGCCGATATAATGCGGTCATATCCATGCCAGTAGCACATACTTGCAAGCAAAAGAAAATTTAGCGTGTCTTTTTGCGGTTTGAAATTTCGCATTGTGATAGCGCTGACATCAATTCCATTATCTATGTTTAAGGCTGGTTTATTGTAAAGTGTTCCATTTGTGTCGTCGCCGATTGCTGTAAATAGATCCACATTCGAGGTTACCATATCAGCATAGTATCGAGAGATTTTAGAGCCTATTCTTCTCACAACGCTGCTCTTTAACCTTTTTTCCTGTTTGTCACCGCTCAGATATGTAGGTATCTCTTGAATAAAAAATATTTTTTTCTTTTTTATTTTTCTAACAAGACTTTCTATCGGAGGAAATACCGGCATACTGCGCATATAGATACCATCAAAATTCACAAGGGAAAGAGCTTTAATTGCTGCCCTGTACATATCTATAAAATAAAGCGTATGATAGTATTTTTCCTGACTCATAAACAGCTTTGTTTTTAATAAGAGCCGACTTTCGCCGGTCTGCTTGTTAACAAGATAGAATGCATTTCCATCCCACTGCATATAAGAAACATTGCAGCCAAGTTCTATGCAGGCATTCATTTGTCCATCAAATTTCCGCTTTAATGTTTCTGCAACGCAGGTAGGATATTTCATAATAAAAAATAAGTTTTTTAACTTCATTTTTTCATCCTTTTTAATAAAATTTTATAAAAAACACACAAAAATATATATAAAGTAATTATAGTATTTTTTTATATAGATGTCAATCATTATACAAAATATTAATGTTTTATTTTACTTAAAATTACCATTGATATTTGGTGATGTGTGTCGAACAATATAATTGCAAACGCAACTGGTGTTTGTTAGATTAAGACAAGGAGTGTAAATAAATGAGCAAGAAGATTGTTGTTCCTGAGGCTCGCGAGGCTCTTGACCGCTTCAAGATGGAAGCTGCCAATGAGGTTGGCGTTAACTTAAAGCAGGGATACAATGGCGATCTTACTTCTAAGCAGGCGGGCAGCGTCGGCGGCCAGATGGTTAAGAAGATGATCGAGGCTTATGAGAGCTCTGTTAAATAACTGTATTTAACGGCATTTGTATACTAAA
>JAXJQH010000129.1:0-3173 GCA_036311245.1 Oscillospiraceae bacterium
CACTGAAACTGCAAGTTTCAATATCACTTTGCGTGATAACGCAAAATATCACTGTGAGACCTGTCTCACACTATCACTTAATCTTCTTATTTTTGAGATAGGTTAATTTGAAAAATATGTACTCACGTTACGCACATTTGAAAGTGCGTAACCCACTATGACACTTTCAAGTAGAAAGTGTCAATTTTTATATAAAAATGAATAAGGGAGAACACTTCTTTACGAAGTGCCTCCCTTTGCCCTCCTTTTATTTTTTGATTTATTCAAGCTCGAATGCTCCTGTGTAAAGCTGATAATAGGTTCCCTTTTGTTCTATCAGCTTTTCGTGGTTTCCGCGCTCAATTATTTTTCCGTGGTCGAGCACCATTATAACATCGGAATTTTTTACTGTTGAAAGGCGGTGCGCTATTACAAACACTGTCCTGCCCTCCATTAGCTTATCCATACCTTTTTGGACTATTGCCTCGGTGCGTGTGTCGATAGACGAGGTTGCTTCGTCCAAAATCATAACGGGCGGATCGGCAACGGCGGCTCTTGCGATAGCAATAAGCTGTCGCTGACCCTGCGAGAGGTTTGAGCCGTTATTTGAAAGCTCTGTGTCATATCCGTCGGGCAGGCGTGTTATAAAATCGTCTGCACCCGAAAGCTTTGCCGCCTCGATGCACTCATCGTCTGTCGCATCGAGTCTGCCGTAGCGGATGTTTTCCATTACAGTTCCCGTAAAGAGATTGGTTTCCTGCAAAACTATACCTAAAGAACGCCTTAAATCGGATTTTCTTATCTTGTTGATATTTATGCCGTCATAGCGAATTTTACCGTCGGCAATATCGTAAAAGCGGTTGATTAGGTTTGTGATAGTGGTTTTGCCCGCGCCGGTTGCACCGACAAATGCAATCTTCTGACCCGGCTCAGCGTAAACTGTGACATCGTGAAGGACCTGCTTGCCCTCTTCATAACCAAAGTCAACACCTTCAAGGCGGACATCGCCTGCAAGCGGAGTGTAGGTGACGGTGCCGTCAGAGTGCGGGTGCTTCCACGCCCATTTGCCACTTCTCTCATTGGTCTCAGAAAGGTTTCTGCTCTCATCATATTTTGCGTTTACAAGAGTTACATAACCATTGTCGGCTTCAGCCTCTTCATCCATAAGCGAGAAAATTCTTGAGGCGCCTGCCATACCCATTACTACAGAGTTTATCTGCTGAGAAACCTGATTTATATTACCCGTAAACTGCTTTGTCATATTAAGGAAAGGCACCAGAATACTTAAGCTAAATGCCATACCCGAAATGCTCAAATTAGGTAGTCCTGAGAGCAGGAAAAGACCGCCTACCATTGCAACTATAACATACATTATATTGCCAAGGTTCATAATGATGGGGCCTAAGCAGTTTGCATAGGCGTGTGCTCTGAAGCTATCCTCAAAAAGCTGCTCATTTATACTGTCAAAGTCTTTTTGACACTCCTCTTCGTGGCAGAAAACCTTGACAACCTTCTGACCGTTCATCATTTCCTGAATAAAGCCTTCGGAATTGCCCATTGATTTTTGCTGGCGGATAAAATATTTAGCTGAGCCGCCTCCGACTTTTCTCGATACAAAAAGCATAAAGGCAACGCCGACCATCAGAAGAAGCGTCATCCACACGCTGAAATAGAGCATAATACAAAATACGCTCACAACAATGACAGTTGCCTGCAACAGCGCGGGAATGGACTGCGAAACGAGCTGACGCAGTGTGTCAATATCATTGGTGTAGTGGCTCATTATGTCGCCGTGCTTATGGGTGTCGAAATATTTTATAGGCAAATTCTGCATTCCGCCAAACAGTCTGCGGCGCATTTTACAGAGAAAGCCCTGAGTCATATATGCCATAAGCTGAGTCTGAACAGTTATGCAGATAATTGAAATGACATAAAAAGCTGCAAGAAGAATAATTTTAGGGACAATTATCTCTTTGGCGCTGTTCCAGTCACCCGTTTTGTACCATTCTTCAATAGTGGCAATAACCTGCTGATTAAAGAGGGCGGGAATAGCCGAGGCTATCGCCGAGAAAATTATGCAGGCGATAGCGAGCGGGAAAAGCACGGGATAGAATTTAAAGAGCATTTTTATTACGCGGCCGAGGTTTCCCAGAGAGACTTTTGGGGGCATATGAGGTGGCATCTTATTATTTTTCATCCTTGCCACCTCCGTTTGTCTGCTGAGCGTGAACTTCACGGTAAATTTCGCTGTTTTCCAAAAGCTCATCGTGTGTTCCCAGAGCAGAAATCTTGCCATTATCCATTACAATTATAAGGTCGGCATCCTCGACAGAGGAAATGCGCTGAGCAATAATTATCTTGGTGGTTTCGGGGATAAACTTTTTAAATCCTGCGCGGATAAGCGCATCGGTTTTTGTATCTACGGCGCTTGTAGAGTCGTCTAAAATAAGGATTTTAGGTTTCTTTAAAAGGGCGCGGGCAATGCAAAGGCGCTGCTTCTGTCCGCCCGAAACGTTAGTTCCGCCCTGCTCAATATGGGTATTATATCCATCAGGGAAAGATAATACAAAATCATGCGCCTGAGCGAGTTTGCAAGCCTCAACGATTTCCTCATCAGTTGCATTTAGGTTGCCCCAGCGTAGATTTTCGCTTATTGTGCCCGAGAAAAGCAGGTTCTTTTGGAGCACCATTGCAACGCTGTTGCGAAGCGACTGTATATCATATTCCCTTACATCTCTGCCGCCGACAAGAACTGCTCCTTCGGTGACATCGTAAAGACGGGCAATGAGCTGAACTAATGTGGTTTTACTCGAGCCTGTACCGCCGATTATGCCGACCGTCATTCCCGATTTTATGTTAAGGTCAATATCCGAGAGGGCAAATTTCTTGGCTTTTTCGGAATATTTAAAGTTAACATTTTTAAACTGGACAGAGCCGTCAACAATTTCACAGACGGGGTTTTCGGGGTTTTTAAGAGCGCTTTCCTCTGAAAGAACCTCGCCTATACGCTTAATGGACTCAGATGACATTGTGAGCATTACATAAATCATTGAGAGCATCATAAGCGACATAAGAATTTGCATTCCATAGGTGAGCATTGCAGAAATCTGACCGACATCAATGGTGGTGCCGCGGCTTGTGATAGCCATATATGAGCCGACAAGCAGGACAAAAATCATATTGAAATAAACGCA
>JAXJQH010000130.1:0-7182 GCA_036311245.1 Oscillospiraceae bacterium
CAATAGAGTTCTGAGCAAATTCAATACCCTCGGTAAAATTGCTTTTTTGGTTTATAAGAGCGGCTACAAGCTCGGTTGAGTTTACCTTGCCACCCGTCATAGCGTCAAAATGGCCGCCGCTTGAGGTGGTAAGATATTTATTTATTAGCTCCTCAGCATTATTAATAACACCAACCATACAAATTGCATAGGTGCCGAGGTGAGAACGGATAAGCATAGGCTGAGGGTCGCTATCGCTGATGCAGCCTATTACTGAAGTCCCCTGCATTTCATCAAATATGTGTTCAAACTTTGTTCTGAAAGGAGAATTTTCAATGTTATGAATTTTGCGCTGAAGGCCGATTTCACTATCATAAGCAGCCATACCAGCGCGTCGTGTTCCAAGGTGTGAATGATAATCAACGCCAAAGAACACATCCATCATACAATCCTCTTTCGAAGCAATTCCAAAAAAACCGCCCAAAGGTATTTTCCTCCTAAAAATTTTACAAAAAGAGTTTAAGCAAAGAAGAGTTTGGAAAGAGTCATCGGGTCAATATACTCGCCATCCTTATAAACGCGCATATTGCCTGATGCAATCTCATCAATGAGCATAACCTTTCCGTCTGCATCGTAACCGAACTCAAACTTGATATCATAAAGGATAAGACCTTTTTCTTTAAGATCATCAGCAACAATCTGAGTAATCTTCTGGGTCATAACCTTTATATCCTCGTACTGCTCATCGGACATAACCCCGAGTGCGATAAGACCTTCTTTAGTAACAAGGGGGTCACCCTTTTCGTCATTCTTAAAGGTCATTTCAACATATGCAGGAAGGTCTGCGCCCTCTTCGATATAATCACTATAGCGGCGAAGGAAGCTACCGACAGCCTTATGGCGGCAGATAACCTCAAGTCCCTTACCGAAAACCTTACCGGGGAGAACTTCCATAGTAGTGTTTTCAAGGTCAGCGCTTACATAGTGGGTTTTAATGCCTGCGGCATTAACCTTTTCAAAGAAATAGATGGACATACGAAGGTTAACATCACCTACACCATCAATGGTAAGGCCGACAGAGTTCTCACCTGGGTCAAAGACACCGTCTTTACCGGTGCAATCATCTTTAAATTTGAGAAGATAATTTCCGTTTTCAAGTGCGAATACGTCTTTGGTCTTTCCTGTGTAAACGAGTTTCTTTTCCATAATTTTTTACTCCTTATATTAGAAAATTTAATTTAACAAATTAAAGGTTATTCATAACCTCGGCATCCTTTTTAAGTACAGCCTCGGCTGCATCTTTTCTCTTTTTATCAAGCTTTAATGCAAGCTCCTTGTCCTCAACTGCTAAAATCTGAGCGGCAAGCAGAGCTGCATTTGCGCCGCCGTTTATGGCAACGGTAGCAACGGGAATTCCTGAGGGCATCTGAACGGTAGAAAGTAGCGCATCCATTCCGTCAAGGTTTGAGGATTTACAAGGAATTCCAATTACGGGCAATGTTGTATTAGCAGCAATAGCTCCTGCGAGGTGAGCTGCCATACCAGCTGCAGCGATAAGAGCTCCAAAGCCGTTTTCTCTTGCGCCGAGGGCAAAATCACGGGCTTCTACGGGAGTTCTGTGTGCAGAATAAATATGCACTTCAAAGGGAATTGCAAGTTCTTTTAATGTATCTGTAGCTTTTTTGATAATGGGAAGGTCACTATCGCTTCCCATAACAATACCGACTTTTTTCATAATTTTACCTCCAAAAATATATAAAAGGGCACACTTAACTTAAACAAAGTTAACTGTGCCCAGACGGTCGGCTAAAACGGATAAAATCCTCATTTCCTGCTCCTTTGTGGTGCTCCACATTTATCCGTCAGTCACAAGAAACGATATTCAAATTTCACCATGAAATTATACCATAATGTGAAATTTGTGTCAAGGCACGTAAGTGGATTTTTCCTTTAATTTTACTTCATAGAAGTTGTTTTTTCTTTCTGAATAACATCGTGTGCGCCACCCTCTACAATGCTGGTTGCAGAAACGAGAGTAAGCTTTGCTTTTTGCTGAAGCTCGGGGATAGAAAGTGCTCCGCAGTTGCACATTGTGGATTTTACCTTGCTGAGAGACAGAGCAACATTATCCTTAAGCTTTCCTGCATAAGGAACATAAGAATCAACGCCCTCTTCAAAGGAAAGCTTTTTATCGCCGCCAAGATCATATCTCTGCCAGTTTCGGGCACGGTTAGACCCTTCGCCCCAATACTCTTTATAATATGTTCCACCGATATTAACACGGTTTGTCGGGCTTTCATCAAATCTTGCAAAATATCTGCCGAGCATAATAAAGTCAGCGCCCATTGCAAGAGCAAGTGTCATGTGGTGGTCGTAAACTATACCACCGTCAGAGCATACAGGAACATAAATTCCTGTTTCCTCAAAATACTCATCACGAGCCTTGCATACCTCGATAAGCGCGGTTGCCTGACCTCTGCCGATACCCTTGGTTTCGCGTGTAATACAGATTGAGCCACCGCCGATACCAACCTTAATAAAATCAGCTCCGCAATCTGCTAAAAATCTAAAGCCCTCTGCATCAACAACATTACCTGCGCCAACCTTTACGCTCTCGCCATATTTTTCACGAATCCAGTTAATGGTAAGCCTCTGCCACTCAGAAAACCCTTCTGAAGAGTCGATACACAGAACATCTGCGCCTGCCTCAACAAGTGCAGGAACACGCTGAGCATAGTCTCTTGTGTTAATACCCGCTCCGACAACATAGCGCTTGGAGCTGTCTAAAAGTTCATTAGGATTCTGCTTATGGGTGTCATAGTCTTTACGGAAGACAAAATAGCATAGTCTTCCCTCATCATCAATTATGGGAAGTGAGTTGAGTTTATTATCCCAAATAATATCGTTAGCTTCTTTAAGGGTTGTTCCCTCTTTTGCCCAAACGAGTTTATCAAAGGGAGTCATAAATTCTTTTACCTTGGTTTCGGGGTTCATACGGCTGGGACGGTAATCTCTGCCTGTTACAATTCCAAGAAGCTTGCCCTCAGCAGTTCCATCCGAGGTTATAGCAATAGTAGAGTGGCCTGTTTTCTCTTTAAGAGCAATAACATCCGCCATTGTTGACTCAGGGCTTAAATTAGAATCGCTCTTTACAAATCCCGCTTTATAGCTCTTTGCGCGCTTTACCATTGCGGCCTCATCCTCAATAGTCTGAGAACCATAGATAAAGGAAACTCCGCCCTCTGTTGCAAGAGCTACTGCCATACGGTCATCTGAAACAGACTGCATTATAGCAGAAACAAGAGGAATGTTCATTTTAATTGCAGGCTCTTCTCCGCGTCTGTAGCGGACAAGCGGGGTTTTGAGGCTGACATTTGCGGGTACGCACTGGTCTGAAGAATATCCGGGAATTAAAAGATATTCGTGGAAGGTGTGTGAGGGTTCATTGATAAAAGTTGCCATTATTCATTCTCCTTTACTATAGCTTGACATTCACAGTAAATGCATCTGTAAACGCCTGATTTTTCATCTGTAAGTTTAAATATACTATCAAGCTCTTGTTCAACAGAGCTGATACATCTTGGATTGGTGCAATTTATTTTATTTAAAAGTATATTTTCCTCTTCCTTATCTGCAGCTACATTTACCTCATCAAGAAGCTTTAGGATAAGTGCCATTCGCATCAGCTTTCCATTTAAGACCTGTTTAAAATAACAGGCACGCGGGTCGCTGTCGACCTTGATGCTGATTTCGTTGACCCTCGGCAGCGGATGAAGAATACACATATCCTTTTTTGCTGTTTCAAGCTTATCAAGAGTTAAAATGTAACTGTCTTTAAGTCGCTCATATGTTTTCTGATTATCAAAGCGCTCACGCTGAATTCTCGTCATATAAAGAACATCGAGCTCGGGCATTGCCTCCTCAAGTGATGTTGTTTCTTTAAAGGACATATTGTTTTTCTCCAAAATATCCTCTTTTACATAATCGGGAATATGAAGCTCCATAGGAGATATCAGAACAATCTTTATATTAGGATATCTCGAAAGCGCCGCAATAAGCGAATGAACTGTTCTTCCGTATTTAAGGTCGCCACAGAAACCGACTGTTATATCTTCAATCTTGCCTTTTTCGCGATAAATGGTAAGAAGGTCGGCAAGTGTCTGTGTGGGGTGGCAATGTCCGCCGTCACCTGCATTTATAACAGGTATAGTTGCATTTTTTGATGCAACATAAGGAGCGCCCTCTTTGGGGTGGCGGATAGCCATAATATCCGCATAGCAGCTAAGAACCTTAGCTGTATCTGCCATACTCTCACCTTTTGAGGCAGAGCTGCTGCCCGCATCGGAAAATCCGATAACGCTGCCGCCAAGCTCCAGCATCGCCGCCTCAAAACTGAGTCTTGTGCGGGTTGATGGCTCGAAAAAGAGTGTGGCAAGCTTTTTACCTTTACATCTCTCGGAGTAATTTTCAGGGTGCTTGCTGATATCACAAGCGGTATCCATAAGGGCTTTTAATTCCTCAACCGAGAAATCAACTATGTCTATAAGGCTTCTCATTATAAAAGTTCCCTTTCCTACTCTTTAGCGCCGTTTACTTCGAGATACTTTTTGATGCGCTCAACATTTTCACGGTTAGCTTCATCTTCCTCTAAGTACTCAATAATATCATAAACATCAACAACAGAGTAAACGGGGAAACCGAACTGCTCTCCGACCTCTGCCATTGCAGATTTTTCTGTCTGTCCTTTTTCCTTACGGTCTACCATAACGAATGTTGCGGCGACCTTGCAGCCCTCTAAAGAAGAAAGAATAGCCATACTTTCTCTTATAGCAGTGCCTGCAGTGATAACATCCTCAACAATAACGATTTCCTCGCCTGCCTGAGGCTTATATCCTACAAATACTCCGCCCTCGCCGTGGTCCTTTTCCTCTTTTCTGTTAAAGAAGAATGGAACATCAAGTCCATTTTTAGAAAGAGCAACTGCAACCGAAACCGCGATGGGGATACCCTTATAAGCAGGTCCGTAAAGAACAGTTTTCTTATTTCCAACCTTTTCAAAGTAAGCTTTAGCATAAAACTCGCCGAGTTTAGAAATCTGCTCGCCCGTTTTAATATCGCCTGCGTTTATAAAATAAGGAATTTTTCTGCCGCTTTTTGCGGTGAAATCTCCGAATTTGAGCACTCCTGCGCCCTCAAGAAACTGTATAAATTCTCTTTTGTAGCTTTCCATTTTAAAGCTCCTCCTTATTTTAGTCAACAAATTCTGCAACGCAGCGATTATACGCTGCAACGGGGTCCTCAGCGGCAGTTATAGGTCTGCCGACAACGATATAGTCAGAGCCGATTTTCTTAGCCTCGGCGGGAGTCATAACCCTCTTTTGGTCGCCGATGTCACCGTCTGCAAAGCGGACACCGGGGGTAACTGTTATAAAGTCACCACCACAGGTTTCGTGAACCTTGCCAGCCTCCAAGGGAGAGCAAACGACACCGTCAAGTCCCGCCTTTTTAGCATTGGAAGCATAGTGCATAACAACCCTGTCAATAGGCACGTTGATAAGAAGGTCGTTTTCCATACTCTCTTGGTCGGTGGATGTGAGCTGAGTTACAGCAATAAGAATAGGTCTGCTACCATCGGGGCGTGTTAAACCTTCTATAGCTGCCTCCATCATACGGCAGGTGCCTGAAGCGTGAAGATTTGTCATATCAACATCGAGGCGAGAAAGAACTGCCATAGATTTTTTTACAGTATTAGGAATATCGTGAAGCTTCAAATCCAAGAAAATCTTGTGTCCCCTTTTCTTTATTTCACGGACAATTTGAGGACCCTCTGCATAGAAAAGCTCCATACCGATTTTGACAAACGGCTTTTTCTCTGTAAATTTATCGAGGAAAGAAAATACATCCTCAGAACTTGCAAAATCGCAAGCAATAATAACGTCTTTACCCATTCTATTTAACTCCTCCTATAATATCACTGAGCGCTGTAATATTATATTTTTCCATCACAGCGGGCAGATTGTTTACGATATCTCTGCATACAAAGGGATCTATGAGGTTTGCTGCGCCCACCTCAACAGCAGTTGCGCCTGCAAGCATCATTTCGATAACATCCTCAGCGCTGCTGACGCCGCCCATTCCTACAACGGGAATTTTAACAGCATTTGCAACCTGATATACCATTCTGACAGCCACAGGAAATATAGCGCTGCCCGAAAAACCACCCATTTTATTGGCAATAACAGGCTTTCTGGTTTTAAGGTCAATTCTCATTCCAAGCAGGGTATTTATAAGGCTTATACCGTCCGCTCCCGCGTCCTCGCAAGCCTTTGCGATAGATACAATATCAGTTACATTAGGCGAAAGCTTTACGATAACGGGTTTGGTTGTTACCTTTTTGACGGCTTTTGTTACTTCTGCAGCAGCCTCAGGAGATGTTCCGAAGCTCATTCCGCCGCCGTGAACATTGGGGCAGCTTACATTAACTTCAAGCCAACCAACCTGCTCTTCTTTATCGAGTTTTTCACAGGTATAGCAGTAGTCCTCAACACTAAAGCCGCTGACATTTGCCATAACCTTTTTATTAAAGCATTTTTTAAGCCTTGGAAGCTCTTCTGAAATAACCTTATCTACCCCCGGATTTTGCAGACCGACTGCATTAATCATACCCATATAGCACTCGGCAATTCTCGGCGTGGGGTTACCGAAACGAGCATCGCGGGTTGTTCCCTTAAAGGAAAATGTACCGAGAACATTTATATCATAAAGCTCGGCAAAATCATAGCCATAGCCAAATGTTCCACTGGCAGGGATAACGGGGTTAGAGAGCTCTATGCCGCAAAGGTTTACATTCATTTTTCCCATAGAATTTCCTCCTTTTTAAGCACAGGACCATCTTTACATATTCTTTTATATCCCGTAATGGTTTTGCAGGAGCAACCCATACAAGCTCCAAAGCCGCAGCCCATTCTTTCCTCAAAGGAGAGCTGACCCGAGGTTTTCAAATTATTATAAATAGCTTTAAGCATTGGCTCAGGGCCGCATGTGTAGTAATATGTGTAGTCCATATCCTTGGCAGCATCGGTTACAAAGCCTTTTATTCCCTCTGATCCGTCAACTGTTGTAACGGTAACCTTTGCACCGAGAGCCTCAAATTCCTCTTTATAGAAAATCTCACTCTTAGTGTTAAAGCCGAGGATAACAGAA
>JAXJQH010000131.1:0-7536 GCA_036311245.1 Oscillospiraceae bacterium
ATTATAGCTGCCGTCTTCATTCTTATCAAATTCAACGCCGAGACGAGCAAGATTCATAACATCCTTAGGACCTTCGGTTACAAGCTCCTCAACAGAATCAAGGTCATTTGCATATCCGCCTGCAATCATTGTGTCCTTAATATGTGACTCATAATTATCCTCTTTAGTTGTAACAGCAGCAATACCTCCCTGCGCAAGGTCACTGTTACTAAGTAGCGCTTCCCTTTTGCACACAGACAAAACATCCAGCTCAGGCGAGATATGCAGCGCACAATAAAGCCCTGCAACTCCGGTTCCAATAATTAAAACGTCATAATGTTTTTTCATATTTTTCTTCCTCTTTGATGACCAAGTGTATTATCAAGCACAGCGCTTGTAGCTATTATATCATATTTTTTAAAAAATGAATATATTTTTTGAAAAAACTTCATTTTTTTATAAAATATAATCTTTTACATAATGCAAATCTTTTTTATCGACAAATGCATAAACTTCTGCGCCTTCTTGAGTGTACTCTTGCGAAACAACAGTTCCCCGTTGCTTTATTTTTCCTATAAGACTAAGTTTATCATAAGGAATTGCAAGTTTCAGTTTTACGGTGCTGCAAAGCTCATCCTCTATTCTGCAAAGAAGCCTATCTATCCCAAAGCCCGAGTAAGCAGAAATAACAAGTTTTTTAGGATCAGTGTCAATCGCAATACCGCCCGCGAGCTTGTCGCATTTGTTGTAAACGGTTACAATTTTATTTTTGTCACAGCCAAGCTCTGAAAGAAGCTTTGTTGTGACTGCAAGCTGATCCTCTCTTTGGTCTGAACTGATGTCACACACATTTAAAATCAAATCTGCATAAACTGCTTCCTCAAGAGTTGATTTAAAAGCAGAAATGAGTTGATGCGGCAGCCTGCTGATAAAGCCAACAGTATCAGTTACAAGAACGGTTTGTCCATTAGATAAAGTAAGACTTCGTGTAGTTGGGTCAAGGGTTGCAAAAAGCATATCCTTAGAAAGAACATCAGCACCAGTTAATTTATTAAGTAGCGTTGACTTCCCTACATTTGTATATCCAACAAGTGCAACGGTTTTCAAATCATTTTCTTTTCTAGCTAAGCGCATATTATCGCGGCGTTTATCAAGCGCCGCAAGTTCCCTTTCAAGCGCATCAATTCTGCGGTGAATATGTCGGCGGTCACTTTCGAGCTTGGATTCACCGGGGCCTCTTGTTCCTATTCCGCCGCCAAGGCGCGACATACCACTTCCCTTTCCCGTAAGGTGCGGAAGTCGATATTTCAACTGCGCTAATTCAACCTGAAGCTTGCCATCCGCAGTTTTTGCTCTACCCGCAAAAATATCAAGAATGAGCATAGTGCGGTCAATAACAGCGCAAGAAACTATTTGCTCTATGTTTCTCATTTGAACGGGTGAAAGCTCCACATCAAAGATAACTAAATCAATTTCATTTATATCGCAAAATAGCGCTATTTCACTAAGCTTTCCCGTTCCAATACAGGTTGCCCTGTCGGGCGCATCTCTTCTTTGAGATGTACTGCCGACAACCTCGCCTCCTGCGGTTTGACACAGCATCGAAAGCTCTGATAGTGAGTGGTCGCAGTCATATTCATCACAGTCTATTCCAACAAGTAAGCATCTTTGCGGACGCTCCTGCAATTCTATCATATAACAACTAATTCTCCTTTGATTTTACATCCCCGCAACATATTCTTCGAGACAGATTTTCTTGTTCATAATTTCTTTTGCAATTTCGACGCCAACATAGCGGTAATGCCACGGCTCGTATGAGTAGCCAGTAATGCTTTCTTTATCTTTAGGGTAACGGAGTATAAATCCATACTCTGCGCAGTGCGAATACAACCATTCAAATTCTTCGGTTTTATCAAAATCTCCTGTGAGGTAACGATTGTAATTATACCAATCAGTAGAAATAAGGTCAACCGCAAGTCCTGTTAAATGCTCGCTTGTTCCCGGAGGCGCAACATACTGCGCTGCAAGCTCGGTTGCTTTATCCTTTGAATATCCCTGATTTCTATACTGATTTACCTTATTATTAAAAAGTGATGTTTGTCCGCTGTATGTTCTAAAACCCGATATTAGATTTAATGTAATTCCATCATTTTTAGCTGCTGAAATCATAGCTTTATAAGAATCAGCAACACGAGAGTCTATACGGTATCCTCCAGCGAGATAAACAGTATTTACAGTATAGCTTTTTGGAAGAGGATGCTGTTTATTGGCAATAACAAGCCGCCAATCTCCATTTGGAACATATGCCGGCTGCTCCTGCGAGCTTGTGTTTTCTGAGGAAACAGGTGTAATGCTGATAGACTTTACACTGCTTACACTCGAAATTTTAGAAGAACTTTTACTGGATGCTTCTGATGAAACCTCAATAACGCTGCTCTCACTTTCTGAAACTGTAAAAACTGAGCTTACATCAGAGACTGTAACAGCAGATGAAGTAAGATTAGTGTTATCTTTTCGGCTAAAGGCTCCTTGAGTACCCAATACTGTTATACACAAAACAGCAAAAACTGCGTACCCAACAATCAAGGGTATATTGGGATTTCGACCTTTTTTATTCGTTCTTCTGATTTCATTTTGAAAACTCATTTTAGTTTCTCCTTACAAGCTTGCTTCAACCGCAAACCACTCTGAATGTTCCGTTTCAGCTTTTATATTATATCCGTTTTGCTCAAGTGCATTTTTAACATCCTCTAATCTATGCGCAATAATTCCCGAACAAATAAGTTTAGTGTTTTGGTGCATATACTCCTTAAATATAGGCGCAAACGCAATAAGAACGTCGGCAACTATATTTGCAACAACAATATCATATTTCCCTTGTATTTTTTGCTTAACGCCATCTTCGGAAAGAATATTGCCCTGATATGCCATATATTGCTTTTCATAAAAACCGTTGAGAGCTGCGTTTTCTTTTGATACATCAACCGCAAGCGGGTCAATATCTACAGCGGTTGCAGATTTAGCGCCGAGCAGCAAAGCTGCAATAGAAAGTATTCCGCTGCCACTACCAAGGTCTAAAAGCGTACTATCCTTCTCTACGTATTTTTCCAAAGCTTCTATGCAAAGCTTTGTGGTGTGGTGCTGTCCCGTTCCAAAGCTCATTCCGGGGTCAATAGTTAAAACTCTTCGGGTGTTTCCATCAGGAACCTTTTCCCAAGAGGGAATAATTATTAAATTTTCACCTACTGTAAACGGTTTAAAATATTTTTTCCAGCCGTTTTCCCAGTCCTCTTGCTGAATATCTGAAAGTTCTATCTCTAATCTACCCAAAAAATTATTTTCATCAAGATTTCGAATTCTTTCAAGCTCTGAGCGTACAAGCACAAGCTGTTCCCTACCGTCTGCATTATCAGGAAGGTAAAATGTAACCGAGGTTTCAGCAGTTTTTAGTCTATTAAGAGACTCGTCAACATAATCCCAATGTACTTCTGTCTGTTCTAAGAACTCAGCGTAATCGTTTTTATCCTCAACTGCATATCCGTTTACGCCGAGCATTAAGAGCATTCCGCCAATATGCTCAATTCCCTCGGTTGTTGTAAAAATTTTTATTTCAAGCCAGTCCATTGAAGCCTCCAAGTTTTTTTCTGTAAAATATTATAGCACGCAGTTTTGTTTTTTTCAACAAAAAAGGCGTAGCAAAAAGCTACGCCTTAAGATTTTTTATAAAATAACACCTATATCCCACAATATTATGTAGGACGAAATGCTGAAAGCCCAAAGCTTACAGACAGAGCGTTGTCCACGCGGTACATAGAACCGTCATCAAGCATTCCCATACGCTCTTTCAGGCGTTTTTTATCAATAGTCCTTATCTGTTCTAAAAGTACAACGGAATCCTTTGCAAGTCCGCAGCCAACCGAAGCAATTTCTATATGGGTCGGAAGCTTATTTTTTTCTCGTTGACTTGTTATTGCTGCAGCAATAACCGTTGGACTAAAGCGATTTCCCACATCATTCTGAACGATAAGTACCGGTCTTATTCCACCCTGCTCTGAGCCAACAACAGGGCTTAAATCTGCATAATAGATTTCTCCTCTTTTCACAGTCAAGTTCTTCACACTCCGTTACTTTTATTTTTCCTGTTTACAAAATTTATCTGTCAAAACTATTTTTGCCAGAGCTGCCGTTTTTTAAACAGCATAAATTCATTTTTCTTTTTGGCTCATTATCATTTTATGTAAAACCTTGCTGTTTTGTTATTTTGCAGAAAGCTTATTACACATAAATACTCCATCGTCATTTAGAGCTTTTGCAGTTATTAAAACAAACGGTAAAATCACTGCAAGCGCTGCTCCGCCAAACTTTAATCCAATATACATAGCGGCAAGGGTTATAAGCGGATGTATTCCGATATTTTTTCCAATTAATTTAGGCTCTATAATATTCCTTACTACCGTTATTATTAAATACAACACAAAAAGTCCAAGTGCAAGCGGCACTTTGCCTCTTACAAGCTCGAGCACCGTCCAAGGAATTAAAACTGTTCCCGTTCCGATAAAGGGCAAAATATCTGCAAAAGCAATTGCAAGCGCAACAGCCGCGGGAAAACGGACATTAAGCAAAAATAATCCTAAAAATAGTTCTCCATATGTCAATAAAAATATTGTAATATAACACTTTACCAGCTTAAATACAGATGTTATAAGAGAAGTTTTTATCTGCATAATTCTTAATTTTACTCTTTCGGAAACAAAAGAATGAAAAAATTGACTGATTTTTTCATAATCTGTGCAAATAAAGAAAGATGAAACGACCGTTACAGTAAATGTTATAAATATTTCGGGAATATTGAGCGCTAAATTTGCCGTCCACGCAGCAGCCTTTACGGGTAGCTCTGAGGCAAATGAGGCTACCTTACCCTCAAACCCGAAAATGGCATCAGATATAATTTGACCAAAAATATTTTTTCCCTGAAGAAGCTTTAAATTTTGCGAAATACTTGAAACAATAGGAGCAACAACATTTTCGTAAAATTTAGGTATATTTTCAAGCAAGTCTATTGTTTGTGATACGATTTGCCTGACTATGTAAAAGGAAATAGTAAAAAACAGTGCATAACACAAAACAAGACACACAGTTCCCGCTGTTTTTGAGTTTAATCCTGTTACTTTTACAAGTGACTTTGCACACCATCTCATAAGTGCGGCAACAAAAAAACCAAAAACAAACGGAAATATAATATCTAAAGCATATTTAATTGTAAAAAAGGCACCAATCACAATAAAGACATATAAAATTAATTTTTTATAGCTTTTTTTATATTTTTCTAGCAAAAAACACATCACACCTTCCTACTTCTCTACATTTTATTCTGTTTTTGTTGATTTATTTGCATTTTGTCCAAATAAATAGCAATATTTTTTAAAAAATATTGCATATTTACTCTTGCATTTTGTTTTGAAATGAGGTACAATTGTATCACTGTCAGAAACAAACGGAGGTTTACATATGCCGCAAAAGCATAAATATCTGATTGTTGACACAAGTGTTTTGCCCGAGGTTTTTCTTAAAGTCGTAGAGGCAAAGGAGCTGCTTGCTAAAAATATTGCAAAAAACTCATCTAACGCCTGCGAGATGGTTGGTCTGTCACGAAGCACATTCTACCGTTACCGCGATTGTGTTGAGGTTTTTGACAATGAACGTTCCAAAACCGTTACGCTTTATTTAAGCCTTGATGACAAACCGGGTGTTCTTGCTGCTGTTCTTGATGTTTTAAGAAATGCAGGCGCGAATGTTCTAACGATAAATCAGAATATTCCAGTAAGCGGAGTAGCTCCCGTTTGTATTTCCTTGCGAGATAACAGTATGACTCAGAATATCCTCGCCGCAATAGACCAGCTTCGCGGTCTTAACGGTGTAATTGACGCAAAACTTGTACAGTTTTAGTATTATCATAAAGAATACGGAGTGTTAAAATGAGCAGTCACAAAATTGCTGTTATGGGTTACGGTGTTGTCGGTTCGGGTGTTGTTGAAGCCTTTTACCAAAGCTACGAATCCATGAAAAGAAAAATTAGTCATAGCCTTGATATCAAGTATATTCTTGATATCGTTGAGCACAAAGAAACTTCCTTTGATGAAAAATTCATTTCTGATTTCGAAATCATTGTAAATGACCCTGAAATCACCGTTGTTGCTGAGGTAATCGGAGGTATAAACCCTGCATATGATTACACCAAGCGCTGTTTAGAAGCAGGAAAAAGCGTTGTAACATCTAACAAAGAGCTTGTTGCAACGAAGGGAGCCGAGCTTTTAAAAATTGCAAGCGAAAATGGTGTTAAGTATCTTTTCGAAGCGAGTGTCGGTGGCGGAATTCCGATTATTCGTCCTCTGCGATACTGTCTTATTGGCAATAACATTGAAAAA
Source organism: Oscillospiraceae bacterium (assembly GCA_036311245.1). Taxonomy (GTDB): domain Bacteria; phylum Bacillota; class Clostridia; order Oscillospirales; family Ruminococcaceae; genus SIG578. The sequence goes on from JAXJQH010000131.1 coordinate 6,405, forward strand.
ATCTGCGGAATAGTTAACGGAACTACAAACTTTATCCTTACAAGAATGTTTGAGGACAAGATGTCTTTTGAGGATGCTCTCTCCCTAGCTCAGAAATTGGGATATGCTGAGCGCAATCCTTCGGCTGATGTTGACGGTCACGATGCTTGCAGAAAAATCTGCATCCTATCTTCCCTCATTTTAGGAAAGCACATTTATCCTGATGAGGTACATACCGAGGGGATTTCCTCAATAAAATCAGAAGATGTTGAAGCTGCGGCTTCAATTTCCCATACAATAAAGCTTATAGCCTACTGCAAAAAGCTTGATAACAATAAAATGCAGGTTATCGTTGCTCCTATGTTAGTTAATTCTCAAAGCCGACTTTCCAACATCAAGGATGTTTTTAACGGGGTTACCGTTTTAGGTGACGCTGTTGACGAGGTTTCTTTTTACGGTCGAGGTGCAGGAAAGCTGCCAACCGCAAGCGCAGTTGTTTCTGATATTTTAGAGTGTGTCCGTCTTGCGGATGTTAAAGAACCACCTCTTTGGAATGACGGCTCTCACGATGTGGTTATTGACCATGAAAAAGGCTCTTTCCCTTTCTTTTTACGCTTTAAAGCCACTGATAGCGCAAAAGACAATCTTGTTTCCCTGCTTGGTGAGCCTACTTTAATTGAGGAACAAAATAATCAGCTTTTATTTATTACAAATCCCGTTATGGAAGAAAAATTCGATAAGGCTGTAAATGAGCTAAAACAGCGCGGTGAAGAGATTTATTCGACCTTCAGAGTGCTATACTAATATATTTAGAAACGGAGAAATACATTATGTCATTGATTGTTCAAAAATTCGGAGGAAGCTCGGTTGCTAATGCCGAGCGACTAAAAAATGTTGCCGGAATAATTACAGACACCTACAAAGCAGGAAATCAGGTTGTAGTTGTTGTTTCGGCTCAGGGAGACACTACTGACGAGCTTATTCAAAAGGCTATGGAAGTAAACCCCTCCCCTTCTAAAAGAGAAATGGACGTTCTTCTCTCAGTCGGTGAGCAGATTTCAATTTCTCTTCTTGCCATGACTATTGAAAAAATGGGATTCCCTGTTGTTTCTCTTACCGGTTGGCAGGTTGGAATGAAAACCGACTCCAATTA
>JAXJQH010000132.1:0-33663 GCA_036311245.1 Oscillospiraceae bacterium
ATAGGCTTTATTTTTCAGAGCTTTAATTTAATTTCGTCGCTTTCTGCTTTTGAAAATGTGCAGCTCCCGCTTGTTTACAGAGAGATGCCCTTAAAAAATCAAAGGGAGCGGGTGCACAATGCACTGCTCGCTGTTGGAATGCAGGGGCGCGCTCGTCACCTGCCCAGTCAGCTGTCGGGAGGTCAGCAGCAGAGGGTGGCGGTGGCGCGCGCCCTTGCGGGAAATCCGAATGTTATTTTAGCCGATGAGCCAACAGGAAATTTAGATAGAAAAAACAGCCTTGAGGTGCTCTCCATTCTTAGAAATTTAAGCCAAAACAGCAAAACCGTTGTTATGGTAACGCACGATAATTCTATCGCGCAGGCGGCAGACAGAATTATTCGTATTACTGACGGGGAAATTGACTATTGAATATGATTGTGCTATAATTTATATAACCTATAATGAAAAGAGTTTTTTTATGCAAGATAATTTTGAGCCGTTTAAATTTGAAACTGGCAAAACAAAAAAATATATAGTATCCCGAATTTTCCTTGCGATTTTTATGTTTATAGGAATTTTGGGATTTTTTTCCGCGCAGTGGTATGATAAGACATACGGAGATGTGGGCGCTGAGTCGGTCATTTTCTCGGTGTTCGCAGGCGTTGGAGGAGTGCAGGAGGGGCTTGTCAACAGCTGGCTTACAAACGGACTTCTGCCCTCTGTTTTTGTGACACTTTTGGGGATATTTGTTCTTCTTTTTCTCCCCTTTTTGCTTTACAAGGGTAGAGACGAGGAAAGATTTGAGCATAGCAGAAGAATAGCATCGGTGCTTGCCTTTGCGTCTTTTCTGTTTCCTTTTATGTACGCATTTTGTGATATTGGTCTTGATAAGTGGACCTATAATCTCCTTGCCGAAACAAAAATATATGAAGAGGAATATGTTGAGCCTGATAGTGTAGAGGTGTCGTTTCCCCAAAATAAGCGCAATCTTATCTACATATATCTGGAGTCTATGGAAACTACCTTTTTCTCGGAGGAACTTGGCGGAGATTTAAAAGAAAATACTATTCCTGAGCTTTACGAATTGGCGGCAAGCAACACGAATTTTTCGCAAAACTCAAAGGTTGGCGGTGGTCGCAGCCCTTACGGAACAACCTGGACAATAGGTGCAATGATTTCGCACACGGCAGGAATTCCCATGCGAGCTCCCGTTTCAGTAAACGCAGCATTTTCACGAAAGTTTTACAATGGCACAACTACAATCAATAACATACTAAAAGAAAATGGATATAATCAGGCTGTAATGGTTGGCTCCGATGCACAGTACGGCGGCAGAAAAGAATACTTCCTGCAGCACGGTGTTGACGCGGTTTACGACATAAAAACCGCCTATGACGACGGTATAGTCCCCCGCGGATACTTTCAGTGGTGGGGAATGGAGGATAAACACCTTTTCTCCTACGCAAAACAGAAGCTAACTCAGATGGCAAACAGTAACAAGCCTTTTGCCTTTACACTGCTTACTGTTGATACTCACCACGTTGATGGGTATAAATGCAGCGAGTGTGATGATAAATTTAAAGAGCAGTATAAAAATGTTCTTGCTTGCAGCTCACGGCAGGTATCTTCATTTGTAAAGTGGATAAAGCAGCAGGATTTTTATGACAATACCACCATAGTAATTTCAGGCGACCATCCTACTATGGACTATCAGTTTATAAAACAAAACACCGAGCAGGAGTATACCCGCCGAATTTATAACTGCTTTATAAACGCAGCGCCGTCGGCAGAAAATTCTAAAAACCGCGAGTTTTCAAGCTTTGATATGTTCCCCACAACCCTTGCAGCTATGGGTTGCAAAATACAAGGGGAGCGTCTCGGACTTGGCACAAATTTATTCTCGGGCAGCAAAACCTTAACCGAAAAATACGGCTATGACTATGTCGAAAGCGAAATTGCAAAACGCTCGGATTACTATAATAGAAAATTTGACTAAACCGACAAAATATGATAAAATAAAGTATATTATTTTTAGGAGAGTGCATTATGGCAAAAGTAATTATTACCGCAGACAGTACATGCGACCTTTCCCCAGAACTTGTTTTAAAAAATGAAATTAAAATAGTTCCTCTTTATATAAATCTTGGAGAAAAATCACTTGCTGATAACGGCGTTGAGATTGTTCCCGATGATATTTATGCCTACGTCGAGGAGACGGGAAATCTTCCCACAACCTCGGCAAATCCTGTTGGAAACTATGAGGAGTTCTTTAAAGGCTTGGTTGACGAGGGGTATGATGTTGTTCATTTAAATATCAGCGCGGGATTTTCCTGCACCCATCAGAATGCAAGCCTCGCCGCAGAGGAATTTGAGAATGTATATGTTGTTGATTCCCGAAATCTCTCAACCGGTAGCGGACTTTTAGTTTTAGAGGCAGCAGAAATGGCAAAAGAGGGAATGGCTGCGGCTGATATTGCACAAAAACTCAGGGAGCTTGCCCCCAAGGCAGATGCCAGCTTTGTTATTGACGACCTTACCTACCTTCATAAGGGCGGCAGATGCTCGGCTGTTGCGAAATTTGGTGCAAACCTTCTTAAATTAAAGCCCAGTATTCAGGTTAAAAACGGAGCAATGGGAGTTTCCAAAAAATACCGCGGAGACTATAGGCTCTGCGTTGAGCAGTATATTAAAGATAAGCTTGCCGATACCGATAGCATTAACCCTAAAAGGGTTTTCGTTACACATACTAAGTGTGACGACGAGATAGTAAAGCTTGCACTCGATACAGTAAACAGCCTCTTTAAGTTTGATGAGATTATTGAAACCACCGCCGGCTGCACTGTTACCACACATTGCGGTCCTGACACACTTGGCGTTCTATTCTTCCGCAAGGAAAATCTTGAATAAAGGTGATAGCGTTGTCGCATTTCGAGGAAACAGTTTTATCAAAAGAGATTTTTAGCGGAAAAGTAATTCGTGTTTGTCACGATGATGTGATTTTGGAAAATGGACAGAGCGCCAAGAGAGAGGTCGTCTATCATAACGGCGGCGTTTGTGTTCTCCCCCTCACAAGAGAGGGCGATGTGCTGTTTGTTCGGCAGTTTCGTTACCCGTATAGACAAGAGGTTTTAGAGCTTCCTGCAGGCAAGCTTGAAAAGGGTGAGGACCCTTTAGAGAGCGGAAATCGCGAGCTGCTTGAAGAAGTTGGAGCTACGGCGAAAAAAATCACCTTTCTTGGAGAGCTTTACCCCTCGCCTGGTTACTGCGCAGAGGTGATTAGCCTCTATCTTGCAGAAGAGCTGTCTTTTACAGAGCAGAGACTTGACGAGGATGAATTTCTTGATGTTGTAAAAATCCCGCTTTCTGAGGCTGTCAAAATGGTAATGGAAAATAAAATTCCTGATTCCAAAACGCAGACTGCGCTTTTAAAAACCTATTTGCTTAAAAAATAACACACCGCGCCGCCAAATTTGGCGGCGCTTTTTTGTAAAAAAGCCAAATTTTAGTTGACATTAGACAACAAAATTGCTATAATATCTATTGTATTGTCGCGTAGTGTGGCAAACATCCTTGCTCCCTACAAGGATAGGGGGCCAAAGTCCAAAAGGAGGTGCGCAAAATGCCGAAGGTAAATGCAAAATATGAGGCCGTTTTGGTTGTAGATAACAGCATCGGCGAAGAGGCTGTAAAGGCCGTCGTTGAAAAGTTTTCTAACCTGATTGCCGCAAACGGAACCATCGAAAACACTGATGAGTGGGGCGTTCGCAAGTTCGCTTATCCCATCAATGATATGACTGAGGGCTATTATGTTCTCTTCAATTTCGAGAGTGATCCGAAATTCCCTGCAGAGCTCGATCGTGTATGTAATATCACCGATGAGATCCTGCGTTCACTTGTTATCAGCAAGTAATTAGGTCAGGGCTGTCAAAAAGCTAAAAATGAAAGGGTGTTTTTTGTGATTAACGTAGTTGTGCTGATGGGTAGGCTCACTGCTGACCCCGAGCTGAAGCAAACTGCAAACGGTACTTCCGTATGCTCATTCAGCATCGCGGTAGATCGTGCTTTTGCCAATAAACAAACGGGGGAGAGACAGGCTGATTTTATCAATATCACTGCCTGGCGTCAGACCGCTGAGTTTATCTGTAAATATTTCAGAAAAGGCAGCATGATTGCTATAGAAGGCTCCCTTCAAAGCCGTAGCTATGAGGATAAAGAGGGCAAGAAGAGAACTGCTTATGAAGTTGTTGCCAATAATGTTTCGTTCACCGGCAGCAAGGCTGAGAGCGGCACAAGAGATGCTAATGCAACTCCGTTTGAAGTGCCTGCAACCGCTTTCTCATCGGGCAGTAACGGAGATTTTGAGGTTATCACCGAACAGGAAGATGACGATCTGCCCTTCTAATCCGAGAGGACAGCATTTTTTGAAAACAATCTGAATTTACAATCAAGAGAAGGAGGTCACTGAAATGGAGAGGACCGAGAGATCGTTCGGCCGCAAGGGTCGTAAAAAGGTTTGTGCTTTCTGTGTAGACAAAGCAGGAACCGAAATCGATTACAAGGATGTTGCAAAACTCAGAAAATATATTTCTGAGCGCGGCAAGATAGTGCCCAGAAGAGTAACAGGTACCTGCGCTTATCATCAGCGTCAGGTTACTATCGCTATTAAGCGTGCACGCCATCTGGCACTTCTGCCTTATGTAAACAACTAATCAGCTTTAAAGTAAGAGGGCAAAATTCAAAAGGTTTTGCCCTCTTTTTTATAAGAAAACATTTAGCATATTTATTTTTTTAGACCGTAAGCGCCAGAATCACAGTAAGCTATGCTGCTGTGATTGACGAGGTGAGAGGAGTATCGAAAGTTTCGGCGGGTGCCTCTCCGGACCTTGGGTTTTCTAAATAGAAAGCGGCTTGGGTTCGCAGCATTGCACACAAAGTCCGTGAAATTCGGATCACAAAACGCAATGAACAAAGGGAATACTGCTTAGATATCACGAATATTAAAGTAGTAGTTGCAAGAATGGGAAAAGTAAAAAAGCATAAAGGGGATTTCCTGCCGCAAATAGGAAATCTGTTTTTTGCGTGGCTTTTTTCACCCTTAGAAAAGGAGTTTTGTGTTATGTGTGGAATTGTTGGATACATAGGAACAAAAAATGCAAGCGATATATTGATTGAAGGCCTCAGAAAGCTTGAATACCGCGGATATGACTCTGCGGGTATTGTCGTTGTAGAGGGTGGCAGCGTTGTGCTACGCAAAACAAAGGGTAGACTCGATGATTTGGAAGCTTTTATGGTAAATTCGGGCAGACCCTGTGGAAATTGCGGAATAGGTCACACCCGCTGGGCTACCCACGGCGAGCCTTCCGATATAAACTCACATCCTCACGCCTGCGGCAGAGTAACTCTTGTTCATAACGGTATTATCGAAAACTATATGCAGCTTAAAAAAGAGCTTTCAGATATGGGATATGAGTTCAAATCTCAGACGGATACTGAAACCGTTGCAGTACTGCTTGAAAGCATTTATGACGGAGAACCTATAAAGGCAATAGATGAGCTTGTCCGCAAAATCCGCGGTTCTTATGCACTCGCAGTTATTTTTGCCGACCGTCCTGAAACAATTTATGCAATTCGCAAGGATAGCCCCTTAATTGTGGGACTTTCTGAAAGTGAAAACTTTATCGCATCTGATATCCCCGCTATCCTTTCGCTCACAAGAAAATACTACTTGATGGAAGAAAACGAGATAGCTATTGTCACAAAAGACGAGGTCAAAATCGTTGACCGCGAGGGCGCTCCCATAAAGAAATCCGTTTTTGAGGCTAATTGGGATATAGAGGCTGCCGAAAAAGGCGGCTACCCCCACTTTATGATAAAGGAAATTTATGAGGAACCCCGTGTTCTGCGCGATACAATTTCTCCTCATATAGTAGACGGACTTCCCAACCTTAATGTTGATGTGCTTTCGGATGAGCGTATCGGCGGCTTTAAAAAGATACATATTGTTGCCTGTGGAACTGCTATGCACGCGGGTCTTATAGGAAAAACCGCTATTGAAGCGCTGGCAAGAATACCCGTCGAGGTCAGCATTGCATCTGAATTCAGATATGCAAACCCCATTTTAGATAAGGATGACCTTGTTGTTATCATCTCTCAGTCAGGCGAAACTGCCGACACACTTGCCGCCCTGCGTCTTGCGCGCCAAAACGGTGTGTTTACACTTGCTGTGGTTAATGTAGTCGGCTCGTCTATCGCGAGAGAGGCAGATGCGGCTATTTTCACCGCTGCAGGCCCCGAGATTGCTGTTGCAAGCACAAAGGCATATTCGGTTCAGTGCGCAGTTATGTATCTGCTCGCGTTGCGTTTTGCTCTTGTAAACGGCTGTGATAAGGCTACTATTGCTGAAAAAACCGCAACTCTCGTTAAGATGCCCGAGGTAGTTGAGAAAACCATAGAGTACTTAGACCCTCTCTGCAAACAGCTTGCAAATGAGAATTTAGACACTCAGGACCTTTTCTTTATCGGCAGAGGAATGGACTATTCTCTTTCGATGGAAGCCTCACTTAAGCTTAAGGAAATATCCTATATCCATTCAGAGGCATATGCCGCAGGAGAGCTTAAGCATGGAACTATCTCGCTCGTAACCGATGGTGTTCCCGTTGTCGGTTTTGCAACTCAGCCAAAGCTTCTTGAAAAAATGATAAGCAATGTTAAAGAGGTAAAGGCTCGCGGCGCCAAGGTTTTCCTTGTAACGAGTGAGGGAATAGAGGTTTCTGAGGATGTTTATGACTTCCTCATTTCCCTCCCCAAAACTGATGAGCTTTTTACTCCGCTGCTCTTAGCTCCCTTTATTCAGCTCTTCGCTTATCACACTTCGGTTGCCCGTGGCTGCGATGTTGATAAGCCCAGAAACCTTGCAAAATCTGTAACTGTTGAATAAAAATAAAACTCCCGCTGAGATTATCTCAGCGGGAGTTGTTACTTTTTAGGGAAGATATAATTCGGGGTTTTTGTAAACTCCGTTTATCGAAACACCGAAATGCAGGTGATATCCTGTAGCCCATCCCGTTCTTCCGATAGCAGCAACGAGCTGACCCTGCCTTACTCTGTCGCCGACCTTTACATAAACTGCGCTGGTGTGAGCATAAAGCGTCTGAACACCGTTGCCATGGTCGATAACTATGTGCTTTCCGTAGCCCGAGGAAAGATTTCGGTAGGAAACAACAGTTCCCGAGGCTGCTGCATAAATAGGAGTTCCGCGCGGCGCAGCAATATCAAGTCCGCGGTGGTTGTAGTATCCCCACCAACGGCAGCTTATTCGTCCGCTTGTCGGCCAGATAAAGCCGGGAATTCGCCCATTTCCTGTAGAAACTGAAACATTAGGCTTGATATAGCTTGAAGCAACCTTTGTTCCGACTGTGACTTTTTCGTCAACGGGTGCGGAAATAACCTTGGTTTCTACAATCTCTTTCTCTGTAGCAACTCCGTTTAAGTAGGTAACAAGATAGGTAACCTCGTTAACACCCTTCTTTCCCGCGCGGGTAACCTTGCGGTAGGAGGTGTAATAGTTGTTGTTTTTTGTGGTAATGGTATCGTAGCCCACTTCCTCGCGCTGTGTAACCTGCTTTTGCACCTTAACGCTTAAAAAGGGCTCGGAGGAAGCGATGGTGATTTTTTGCCCGATAACAAAGGTAGTCTTTGCAACGGGGTTTAGGGAATAAAGGGTGTTAAGACTAATTCCTGCCTTGCGAGCAACATCATATGGCGTGTCACCCTTGGAAACAGTGTAGATAATTTCAGCAGATGTCTCACCTGTGATTTTTTCTTTAAGCTCCGACATTTCCATAATGCTGGAAACGGGATAAAGTCCCTCTTTAACCTGAACATCCTTAACAAAGGCAACAACCTCGCCTTCATTGCCGGTTGCGTATTTTGCGAGAATGTCATCAAGTGCCTTCTGAAGTCCGTCCTTTTCCTTAACCGCGCCGACTAAAGTGCCGTCAACATAAAGGCCGCTTGCCTCGTCAATAACGCTGCTTGAAGCCTCAATGAGCTTGTCGGTAATCTGGTCAGAGGTTAAAAATGAATTGGAGTTCACAACGGCTAACTTAAATTTAGGAACGATTTCAATGTCATCGTCCTCTTCGAATAAAACGCGCTGCATAAGCTGATCTTCGGCAGCATCATAAACATTTTCGTGCTTGATGCATCCAAGTGTAACGCCGTCATACTCAACGACAAGTCCGAATGTTAGCTGCGAGAAAATAAAAACAGTAATAGCTAAAATAAGCATTCCCGCAACGGGCAAAATATAATTTCGAAGCTTAATAGCAGCCTCGTAGTTTCGCTCAATTCCTTCGCGGAAAACGCGAATTACCGCCTTGAGCATCTCCTTAACACCGCCGCGCTTGTAAGCCGCGCTGGATTTTATTTTGATTGCGCGAATAGCTTTGCGGATTTTGCCGAATAATGCAATAAAGGGATGTGCTATTTTAGCGCCCAGCATTTTGAAGGCTGGACCAATTTTTTTTATGCCTTTTGAGAGCAGCATAGCCGCTGCAACAAAATAGAGAGGGAGCTTTTTAAAAACCGTCAGGGTAAAGACACCTATGTCAAAGCAGATAGATTTGAGAGGTTTAGAAAATTTCTCAGGAATAACCAGCCGCTTTCTTATGGGCGGGCGTTTTTCTGTCTCTTTCAGATGCTGATTGTTTTCTGCCACTTTGGTGTCATCTCCTTTCTTGTGATTTAAAAAGTTACAAAACGGTTACAAAAATTATTATACACCATTTTTAAAAAAAATCAAGTCCCTATTGCTCAAATGGCTAAAATCATCAGAATGAAAAAGTAAACAAATGGCTCTGCACCGCTGTTTTTTGAAAATTAAAATAATTTATAATTTCTAAAAATTACCAAATAAAAAGGCCTAAAAACACAGAAAAAAGCACTTTTATTTCCGTAACCGTTTTGTAAATATTAAGTCTTTTGTGTGGAAAAATTAAAATGACATAATAATTTTTCATTTAAGGAGGAAATCAAATGGGGCTTTTCGGAAAAACGGCAAAGATTTTGGCATCTGCGGGTTTGATTGTCTGCACATTGCTGTGGTCAGCTATTGCAGCCACCTATAAAACTTGCGCAGATAATTACTTTGTCACCGAAGGACAGAGCCTTGAAGTTTCTCAGTATGTAAAGGCAGTCCCGCTTGAGGAAAGCTTGCCAAGTAATAGCGCAAAAGATGGAAGAACAGTCTTAAACGAGCTAAAGTTGCTTGGAATTTTTCCAATTAAGACCGTTGCAGTTTCCACCGCCGCAGAAAAATGCGTTGTGCCAGGCGGAATTCCGTTTGGAATTAAAATGATTTCAGACGGAGTTATGGTAACCGCCGTCAGCGCAATTAACTGCTCAGGCAAATTGCAAAGTCCCGCAAGAGATGTCGGCATAAAAAGCGGCGATGTTATCGTCAGTATAAACGGCGAGATAATGCGCAGTAATGCCGATGTTGTTTCCGCGGTAAATATGGCAGACGGAGCCGCTCTGAAGGTAACAGTTCGGCATCAGAACGGAAACACAGAGCAGATGGATGTAAAGGCTGCGTTTGACCCTGCCGATAAGAGCTATAAGCTGGGCATATGGGTGCGCGACAGCAGCGCAGGCATCGGAACGGTAACCTTTTATGACCCCCAAAGCGGAATTTTTGGCGGACTTGGCCACGCAGTCTGTGATAGCGACACAGGCAACGCGCTCACTCTGCTTGAGGGTGAGATAGTTGGCGCCGAGATAGATGGCGTCACAAAAGGCAAAAACGGAGCCCCGGGGCAGTTAAGCGGACACTTTTCACCCTTTGCGGGAGCGGGAAATATCCTTAAAAATGATGACACAGGAGTTTACGGAACATTAAACCGAGTCAAGGTTCTGTCACAGGCTATCCCTGTAGCCTTTAAGCAGGATATTAAAACAGGAAAAGCGACAATTCTGACAACAATTTCAGGCACAGAGCCAGAGGAATACGAAATAGAAATCGAGCGAATTTGCACGGGCGTCAGCCGCCTTACCAAAAATATGGTGGTGCATATAACTGATAAACGCCTTTTAAATGAAACAGGCGGCATTGTTCAGGGCATGAGCGGCTCTCCTATACTGCAGGACGGAAAACTCGTCGGAGCTATTAGCCACGTTTTTGTAAACGACCCTGCCCGCGGCTACGCCATCTTCGCCGAAAATATGCTTGAGAGTGCACAAGGCATATCGGAAAAACAATTAAATAAAGCATCGTAAAAAAACAGTGTCTAACATATAGATAGGCGTTAGACACTGTTTTTTTATATTTCGTATTTGCTGTAAATTTCTTGTGCATATTTGCGTGGCGTTACTTTCATTCTGCGCTTAAAAACATAGCTAAAGTAACTTTGTGATGAAAAGCCACATTCATAAGCAATTTGTGTTAATGAATGGTTTGTTGTTATCAGTAAATTTGTAGCTTTCTTTATGCGCAGTTCTTCAATGTAATCGCGCAAGGTTTTGCCAACAGACGTTTTAAAAATGTTGTGGAAATAAATCGGGCTAAGTGACATTGCTTTTGCAACGTTATCAAGACATAAATCTTCAGCCAGATGTTCCTTGATATATCTTAATGACCGTTCTATAATTGGGAAATTATTTGTTGAATTTCCGTTTTTGTTTTTTGTTGTTGAATCTTTTTTTATTGTATAAATAAGTTTTAATAAAAGACTTTGTAAAATTATTTCTTCACTGTCGGAAAGCGTGTTATAATGTTTGACCAATTTAGCAAATATTTCTTTATATATTTCGGTTTTGTCGGGCTCGAGATAATCAGGTGTATCCATTAAGATATCATATAAATCTCCGCTGTGAATAATCATATGTACGTAATAGCACTTAAAAGGAAATTTTGTATGCCTTACTTGTCCCGGTTTTGCACAGATAATCATATTGGGTTTGATTTGCTTTGAGTTTGAATCGATATAGGATATACCGCCACCTTCTATAGGCAACTCTATTTCAAACATTGAGGTTTTTCGTTTTTTACTAATAACAGTGTTCTTGGCAGCAATCCGAGAATTATAAATTCCTGCGGTTACTATTTCCGGCAGAATCATATATACCACCCCTAATAATAATATTTCTAATAAATATAGTAAAAAAATTATATTATTTCAGTTAAATATATAATACAATTAAATCAAAATAAAGTCAACGGTGACAAAAATGAAAATTAAGTTTTTAGGTCAAGCAGGACTGTTATTCGAAAAAAATGGTTTTAAAATAATGATAGATCCGTATCTGTCAGATAGTGTTGAGAAAATCAATCCTAAAAATTATCGTAGAGTTGCGGTAGATGAAAGCTTTTTTGAAATTAAACCAGATGTGATGATATTCACGCACAATCATCTTGATCATTATGACCCCGAAACAGTTACACATTTCATTAATAAAGAAAGTGACATTCTTGTTTTAGCACCAAGATCAGTATGGGATGAGGTGCGAAAAATTGGCGGTAATAATAACTATGTTTTATTTAACCGCCATACATCCTGGACTGAAAACGGTATAAAATTCACCGCAGTCAAAGCCGAGCACAGCGATATAACTCCTATCGGGGTTATTATAGATGACGGTGAAAAGAAATATTACATAACGGGCGATACTCTTTATAATGAAGAAATATTTGATGACATACCCGAAGATATTTATGCTTTGTTTTTACCTGTAAACGGTGTGGGAAACAATATGAATATGACCGAGGCATCCCGCTTTGCAAAAAGAGTAAGTGCTAAAAAAACAGTGCCGATTCATATAGGTATGTTCGATGAACTTTCGGCAGATGATTTTGAATGTGATAATAAAGTAAATGCAGAAATATATAAGGAGATAGTATTATGAAAGTTACAGATGTAAAAACCTTTACGGTAGACTGCTTCAGAACAAACTGGGTATTTGTTAAGGTATACACCGATGAGGGTATAACAGGTGTTGGAGAAGCAACCCTTGAATACAAGGAAAAGGCTCTTATTGGCGCGGTAGAGCATATCAAGGAATACCTTGTGGGCAAAAACCCACTAAATATTGAAAAGCATTTTCACGATACTTACAGAGACGCCTATTGGCGCGGCGGCGCAGTTTTAATGAGCGCCCTTTCTGCTGTTGAAATGGCACTGTGGGATATTTTAGGTAAATCCTTAAATGTTCCTGTTTATCAGCTTTTAGGCGGCAAGGTAAATGATAAGGTAAGAATATATGTAAACGGTTGGTTTGCAGGCGCTAAAACTCCCGAAGAGTTTGGAGAAAAGGCTAAAATTGCGGTACAGCGTGGCGTTACTGCTATGAAGTGGGATCCGTTCGGTAAGTCATACTTAGAAATATCAAATAAAGACCTTAATACAGCGCTTGAATGTGTGGCAGCGGTAAGAGATGCAGTCGGTAATGAGGTAGATTTGCTTATTGAGGGACACGGCAGATTTAATGTTCCTACAGGTATAAAAATAGCAAAAGAACTTGAACAGTTTAAGCCAATGTTCTTTGAAGAGCCAACACCTCCCGATAATTTAGAAGCATTAAAGGCGGTAAGGGATAAGTCGCCTGTTGCAATCTCTGCAGGAGAAAGACTTTATTCCTTAAAATCATATAAGGACCTTTTTGAAATGCGAGCAGCAGACTTTATTCAGCCTGATATTTCCCATGCGGGCGGTATTATGGAGCTAAAGAAAATTGCCGCTGTTGCAGAGGCTTATTACATACCTTTTGCGCCGCATAATCCGTCGGGTCCTGTTGCTAACGCAGCAACTCTGCAATTAGCAGCTTGCTGTCCCAATTTCAGTATTCTTGAAATTATGTATAGCGATGTAGAGTGGCGTAAAGATGTAACAAATGAAGCCTTAGAGTATAAAGATGGCTATATAACCATTCCTGATAAACCGGGACTTGGTATTGAAATCAACGAGGAAGAATGTTTAAAGCATCCTTATCAGCCACACACATTAAGGCATTATACAGGCGCATTGACAGATATAAGACCTGCTAAGACAGAATTTTATTTTTAGGGAGATTTTAATATGGAGAAGGCGGTATTCATAACAGGTGCTCAGACAGGTACAGGTTACGGTATAGCTGAGCATTTTGCTAAAAAGGGTTGGGCTGTTTTTATAACCAGCCGAAGGGGAGCTGAAGCAGAGAACTCCGCAAATCGTTTGGCGGAAGAATACGGAATTTTCGCCAAGGGATATGAGTGTAACATTCGTAATGAACAGCAGGTAATTGATATTTTTAATGATATTGATAAGACCGGAAGATTTGTTGAAACTGTAATTCTTAACGCTGCAAATATGGGATTTAACTCAAAAGATCCTGCAGCAGGTCAAGATTTCTGGACAGTGCCTGTAAATGAATTTCAAGAGGTCTTTGAAACAAATCTTGTATGGAATTTTACAATTATACGACAAGCAGCTATTCGTATGAGAGAGCACAATAGAGGTTCTGTTGTGTTTGTAAGTTCAAATACAGCTTATCGTGCAATACCAAACCGTGCAGCATACTCTGCCTCAAAGGGAGGTATAAATGCATTTGCAAAGGCTTTGGCAGTAGATTTAGGAAAATATGGTATAAGATGTAATGTTGTACTTCCGGGCACAATTAAAACTGAGCGTTGGGTAGAAATGGGTAAAAAGCAGATAGTAAACGGAACCCTTACACCTATTGGAGATATTTCTGACTTTGAGGATCTTGCAAATGCTTGCTGGTTTTTTGGTACAGATATGTCAAAAAATATTACCGGCACAGAGCTTATTGTTGACGGCGGTATGAGCTGTCAACTATATCCGCAGCTTCTCAATGAATTAAAGAGAAAAATGCAAGAATAATGTTGGGCCTATATTGACACGCGGGTAAGTGGCTCGCTCCCGCCGCATAAATCAGCACAATCAGGGTACAGTTTTCTGATTGATTTAATTGTGGTGTAGAAGGTCAAAAACCAATGGGTTTTGCACCATAAAAATCATGCCAAATTAAATAAAAAAAGAGGGAAACCCCGCCGCGTTTTGGAATGCGGCGGGGCTGCTTTGTCGAAAAAGGTTACAAACTCATTGACAAAATTCGACAAAAGCCGACAAGATGCGACAAGCTAAGGAAAGTTATTCCAACCAAAATGAGCAGTATATTTGTTATATTCTACAAAATTAATTTTTGTGATGTGAAATTCGTTGAAAAAACGGCGCACAGGTGGTAAAATGTAAATGCAAAAACAAATAATGACAGGAGAGAACAAGATGACAGAAAAAGTAAAGCTACTAATTGTTGAAGACCCGCGTGATATGACAAGAATTTCAAAATCTATTTTAACCTCAAAGGGCTTTGACGTTGAGGTTTGCCCCAAGGACGGCAAGGCGGTTCTTAGGTCGGTAAGAGAGCTTATGCCTGATGTTATAATAATTGAAATGTATATGGCAAATCTCGATGGGATTTCCGTTGCTAAGAGCATTTCTGAGGACAAGATCTCTAAAAAGCCTGCTGTTATTGTTACCTCAAGCTTTGATAACGGTACTATGGAGCGAGAGGTACTGCAGGCGGGCGCTTCTTATTTTCTTATCAAGCCTTTTGATTACGATATGCTCACCGAGCGTATAAAAACTCTTACAAATCGGGGTCTGTCGCTTGCTCGCCGCAGCGAACGCACTCCTGTTGAAGAGCTCGACCTTGAGGTTATGGTAACCGAAATACTGCATCAGATAGGCGTTCCTGCCCATATCAAGGGTTATCATTATCTCAGAACATCTATCATGCTTTCTATTGAGGATAAGGAAATGATAAACCACATCACCAAGGAGCTTTATCCCACCGTTGCAAAGCGCTATAAAACAACTGCCACCCGAGTTGAGAGAGCTATTCGCCACGCAATTGAGGTTGCTTGGGATAGGGGTGATGTCGATGTGCTAAACAAGTATTTCGGCTATACTATCCACAATCAGAAGGGTAAACCCACAAATTCTGAATTTGTTGCAATGATTGCCGATAAAATCTGCCTTAAAATTAAAGCTGTTTGATTTTCTACCTGTTCTGAGCCGACCTTTTTAGGTCGGCTTTTTTTGTGTAAAAAAATTCTAACACCACTATTATAATTCCGAAACGGAAATATATCAATACTTTTTAATGATATAATTCCGAAAAAGAATAAAAATGGTGAGTGTATGAAAACGAGAAAGAGAGAATACGGCAATAGTAATGTAATAGGAAAGCGGGTAGAGCAGCTGAGAAAATCTAAGGGAATAAAGCAGAAAGATTTTATTGCCAGATTGCAGGCTGCGGGGCTTGATATAAACCCAACCAGCTATTCTAAATTGGAAGGTCAGATTCGCATAGTCAGTGACCGTGAGGTTCTTGCAATTTCCCGCGCCCTCGGCGTTTCAATACAAGAGCTATATACACAAGAATAAAAAACCTCCCACAGCAGTCTGCTGCGGGAGGTTTACTTTTCATTATTCTGAGAGATAGGATTTTACAAGCATCTGCAGAAGCTCATCGCGGTCAATTTTGCGGATAAGGCTGCGGGCGTTGTTGTGGGTTGTGATATAGGTGGGGTCCTCAGAAAGAATGTAGCCCACTATCTGGTTTATGGGATTATAACCCTTTTCCTTAAGCGCATCATAAACAGCAACAAGGGTAGAATGTATCTGAAACTCCTTGTCATCCTTGAGTGAAAAGGTAATTGTACGATTGTCCGACATATAAATCCCTCCGATTTTCTTACCATAGTACAAGTATAGCGTACTTTTATCTCTTTTTCAAGAAAAAAAGTAAAATTTTTTAAAAAAACAAGATATAGTCTACCTCTTTACAAATTTTGCCTTATATTGTATAATAATATAAGTGTTTATATTTTTCTCCCAGGGAGCGGGAAATTTCCGAATAGGAAAGGTTAGAGATGAAAAAGATAGTTTTGATAACAGGCGCATCTCGCGGAATAGGCGCCGATATAGCGCGGGTGTTTGCCCAAAACGGGTACGCAGTGGTTCTGCACTATAACAAAAGTAAAGATAGGGCAGAGGAGCTTTGTGACCTTTTAAGACAAAACGGTTGTGATGCGTATCTTTTGCAGGGTGATTTAAGCCAGAAGGGTGTGCCGCAAAAAATAGTTTTCGACACCATAGAGCATTTCGGCAAACTCGATGTCCTAATAAATAATGCGGGCTCCTCACTTGTC
This sequence comes from Oscillospiraceae bacterium, assembly GCA_036311245.1. GTDB lineage: Bacteria > Bacillota > Clostridia > Oscillospirales > Ruminococcaceae > SIG578. The sequence continues at coordinate 16,193 of JAXJQH010000132.1, forward strand.
GCCCCCTTTCTTGATACCTCGGATGAGGCCGGGGAAACGCTTATAAAAACCGACCTTACTGCCGCTATTGAGTGCGCAAAATATGCTGCTGCCGATATGGTGCGCAGAAAAAACGGTAAAATAATAAACATTTCATCTGTGTGGGGCATCTCTGGAGCCTCTTGCGAGGTTTACTACTCAGCCGCCAAGGCGGGAATTATAGGATTCACTAAGGCGCTCGCCTCAGAGCTCGCTCCAAGCGGCGTTCAGGTAAATGCTATTGCCCCCGGTGTTATCGACACAGAAATGAACAATAACTTATCGCAAGCTGAAAAAGCCGAGCTTATCGGCGAAATTCCTGCGGGCAGAATTGGCAGCGGATATGATATTGCCAAAGCGGCGCTTTTCTTAGCGTCTGCGGATGCTGATTATATAACGGGACAGGTCCTTAATGTCAGCGGCGGATTTTTGATTTAAAATTCGGAGGAAAGTATGGCTAAGAAAAAAGAAACACAAGCATATGATAACTCGAGTATTCAGTCCTTAAAGGGTGCGGACAGAGTCAGGAAAAGACCTGCTGTTATATTCGGCTCGGATGGTATCGAGGGATGCCAGCACTCGATTTTTGAGATACTCTCAAACTCCATTGACGAGGCAAGAGAGGGGCACGGCAGTAAAATAACCGTCACCCGTTACCGCGATGGGTCTATCTGCATTGAGGACCAAGGGCGAGGTATCCCTGTTGACTACAATGAGCGCGAGGGCTGCTATAACTGGGAGCTTCTTTTCTGCGAAATGTATGCAGGCGGTAAATACGCTAATAATGACGGTGAAAACTATGAGTTTTCATTGGGCCTTAACGGTTTAGGTCTGTGCGCCACTCAGTATGCCTCTGAGTTTATGGATGCCGAAATAGTGCGCGACGGGCAGAAGTTCATCCTGCATTTTGAAAAGGGCGAAAACGTTGGCGGACTTCAGAAAGAGCCAACCACCCGCCGCCAGACAGGTAGTAAAATTCACTGGCGACCTGACCGCGAGGTTTTTACAGATATCAATATCCCTCTTGAGTATTTTCAGGAGATAATGCGCCGTCAGTCGGTAGTTAACCCTAAAGTTCTGTTTGTGCTTAGAAATCAGACCTCTGAGGGATTTGAAACCTTTGAATATATTTATGAAGAGGGAATAACCGATTATGTTAAGGAGCTTGTAGCAGCCGAGGCTATGACCTCAGTTCAGTCCTTTACAGCAGAAAGCCGCGGCCGCGATAGAGAGGACAAACCCGATTATAAGGTTAAAATGTCGGTTTCATTTTGCTTTTCAAACCGAGTTAATATGATAGAGTATTATCACAACTCAAGCTTTTTGGAGCACGGCGGCTCGCCCGAAAAGGCGGTAAAGAGCGCTTTTGTTTCGCAGATAGATGCCTACCTGAAGCAAAATAACCGCTATCTTAAAAACGAAAGCAAAATAACCTTTCAGGATATAGAGGACTGCCTTGTTTTAGTCACAAGCTCATTCTCAACACAGACCTCTTATGAAAACCAGACCAAAAAAGCTATTACAAACAAGTTTATTGCAACTGCAATGACCGAGTTTTTAAAGCGCAACCTCGAAATTTATTTTATGGAAAAGCCCGACGAGGCAAAGAAAATTGCCGATCAGGTGCTCATAAATAAGCACAGCCGCGAAAAGGCAGAGCGCACAAGGCTTGACCTTAAGAAAACCCTTGCTACAAGCGGCGACGTTATGGCAAGAGTTGAAAAATTTGTCGATTGCCGAAGTCGAGATAAAGAAAAACGCGAAATTTACATCGTTGAGGGCGATTCGGCTCTCGGCTCTTGTAAGCAGGGCAGAGATAGTGAATTTCAGGCTATTATCCCCGTTCGAGGTAAAATTCTAAACTGCCTCAAAGCCGAATATGACAAGATTTTCAAAAGCGAAATTATAACCGATTTAATTAAAGTTCTCGGATGCGGAGTTGAGGTTAAAACCAAATCCAACAAAGACCTTTCGATGTTTAATTTAGATGCACTTCGCTGGAATAAGGTTATAATCTGTACCGATGCCGATGTTGACGGATTTCAGATAAGAACCCTTATTCTAACTATGCTCTACCGCCTTGTGCCCACCCTTATAGAAGAGGGGTATGTTTACATTGCGGAGTCGCCCCTTTTTGAAATTACAACCAAGGAAAAAACCTATTTTGCCTATACAGAGGCAGAAAAAGCCTCTATTTTAAAGAAAATAGAGGGTCAGAAATTCACCATTCAGCGCTCTAAGGGACTTGGCGAAAACGAGGCTGAAATGATGTGGATGACTACTATGAACCCCGAAACCCGCCGCCTTATCAAGGTTATGCCCGATGACGCAGAGAAGACCGCCGAGATGTTTGACCTGCTCTTAGGCGATAACTTAGACGGAAGAAAAGAGTTTATTTCGACAAACGGCGGAGATTATTTAGAGCTCGCCGATATATCTTAAGGGAAAGGAGCAGAGAAATTGGCTAAAGCAAAAAAACAGCCCGAGAAAAAGAAATCAGTGCCCCAAATAAACGCCGAAATTGCCGGAGCGGGTATAGTTCTCGATCAGGTTATCACCACAACCTTAGAAACCAACTATATGCCGTATGCTATGAGCGTTATAGTCTCCCGCGCCATCCCTGAGATAGACGGTCTTAAGCCCTCTCACAGAAAACTGCTCTTTTCTATGTATAAGTCGGGACTTCTGGGCGGGGACCTTAAAAAGTCTGCCAGCATCGTCGGCGATGCGATGAAATTAAACCCCCACGGTGATGCGGCAATTTACGAAACTATGGTCCGCCTTGCCCGCGGTAATGAGGCACTTTTGCACCCCTACGTTGAGTCTAAGGGTAACTTTGGTAAGGTGTATTCAAAGAATATGGCATATGCCGCCTCGCGTTACACCGAGGCAAAGCTTGCCCCTATCTGTAAGGAATTTTTTGCCGACATAGATAAGGACACTGTTGACTTTGTTCCTAACTATGATAACACCATTATGGAGCCAACCCTGCTACCGACCTCGTTTCCTAACATTTTAACTAATGTTAACCTCGGTATCGCAGTTGGTATGGCAAGCTCTATCTGCTCCTTTAACTTAGAGGAGATATGCAACACCACAATAGAGCTTATGAAAAACCCTGCTCACGATATTTTAACCACCCTTAAAGCCCCCGATTTCCCCGGCGGCGGTTATATTATCTATAACGCGCAGGAGCTTGATAAGATTTATAAAACAGGCCGCGGCTCTGTCAAGGTGCGCGCTAAATATGAGTATGATAAATCTCAGAACTGCATTGACATAACCGAAATTCCCTATACCACCACCATTGAGGCTATTATTGATAAGGTTATCGAGCTTGTAAAGAGCGGCAAAATCAAGGAAATTTCCGATATCCGCGATGAGAGTGACCTCGGCGGTCTTAAAATTACCATCGACCTGCGCCGCGCGGCTGACCCTGACAAGCTAATGCAAAAGCTCTTTAAAATGACTCCGCTTGAGGATAACTTCCCCTGTAACTTTAATGTGCTCATAGGCACAACACCTAAGGTTATGGGTGTCGGCGAAATTCTCACCGAGTGGACAGCCTTCAGGCGTGAATGTGTCCGCCGCAGAACATATTATACCGTTACCAATCTTAAAGAAAAGCTGCACCTTCTGCGCGGTCTTGAAGCAATACTCTTGGATATTGATAAGGCTATCAAAATCGTCAGAGAAACCGAGGAAGAGCAGATGGTCGTGCCTAACCTTATGATAGGCTTCGGTATTGATGAAACTCAGGCAGAGTATGTTGCTGAAATCCGCCTGAGAAACCTGAATCGCGAATATATCCTTAAAAAGACCGATGAGATATCTCGTCTGCAAGAGGAAATCTTTGATTTAGAGGATATTCTCGGTAGCAAACGCCGCGTTGATAAAATTATTATTGCGGAGCTTCAGGCGGTAATAAAGAAGTATGGCAAACCCCGCCGCAGCGAAATTGAGTATAACGCAAGCGAGTATATAGAGGAGCCTGAGCAGGTTCCCGATTACCCCGTTAACCTCTTCTTTACTAAAGATGGTTACTTTAAAAAGATAACCCCGCAGTCGCTGAGAATGAGCAGCGAGCAAAAGCTCAAAACCGATGACGAGATAATTGCGCATATCGAAACCACAAACTCAACTGAGCTTCTTTTCTTTACAGATAAATTTCAGGTTTATAAAGCAAAGGCGAGTGATTTTGAGGACCATAAGGCAAGTATCCTCGGCGAATATATCCCCGCCAAGCTTTCAATGGATGAAAATGAAAAGACTGTGTTTATGGTCGCTACAACCGATTACAGCGGACATATAATGCTGTTCTTTGAAAACGGAAAAGCTGCAAAAATCCCCATTTCCGCTTTTGAAACAAAGTCCAACCGCAAAAAGCTCACCGCGGCATATAGTGATAAATCGCCCCTTGTTGCAATGTTTGCGGCTAAAGAGGATAGGGAATATGTCCTGCGCAGCACTGCGGGCAGATATCTTATCGTTCACAGCGGCGCTGTCGCTCTTAAAACCTCGCGCAGCACTCAGGGTGTCGCTGCAATGACACTTAAGAAAAATCACCGTGTTGACAGTATCACTCTGCTAACAGAGGATAGATTCGCAAATGCAAACCGCTACCGCACCAAGAATATTCCCGCCGCAGGCGCAACACTTGCCTCTGGTGATGCGGGCGAGCAGCTTTCGTTTTAAATAATTGTATTTTTTGCAAATTTTATTATTTTACATTGATTTTCTGCTTTGTTAGAGTTATAATTAACAAAGAATTAAAATCCTAAATTTTAAGGAGGATATACACTATGTTAGTATCGGCAAAAGAAATGCTTACCAAAGCAAAGGAAGGCAAGTATGCAGTAGGTCAGTTTAATATCAATAATCTTGAGTGGACCAAGGCTATTCTGCAAACTGCTCAGGAGCTTAATTCTCCTGTTATCCTCGGCGTTTCTGAGGGTGCAGGAAAATATATGTGCGGCTATACCACCGTTGTAGGAATGGTTAACGGAATGATAAATGAGCTTGGAATTACCGTTCCCGTTGCTCTCCACCTTGACCATGGCAGCTATGAGGCCACAAAGAAATGCATCGAGGCAGGCTTCTCCTCTGTTATGTTTGACGGTTCTAAGTATCCCATTGAGGAAAACATTGAGAAAACCAAAGAGTTAGTTGCTATCTGCGAGGAAAAGGGTCTTTCTCTTGAGGCAGAGGTCGGCGCTATCGGCGGCGAGGAGGATGGAGTTCTCGGTGGCGGTGAGGTTGCAGATCCCGATGAGTGCAAAATGATTGCAGACCTCGGTATCACTATGCTTGCAGCAGGTATCGGAAATATTCACGGTAAATATCCTGCAAATTGGCCCGGACTTCGCTTTGACACCCTCGCTGCTATTCAGGAGAAAACAGGTAAAATGCCCTTAGTTCTGCACGGCGGAACAGGTATCCCCGCTGATATGATTAAAGAGGCTATTTCCCTCGGCGTTTCCAAAATCAATGTTAACACCGAGTGCCAGCTCGCTTTTGCAGCAGAGGTCAGAAAGTATATCGAAGAGGGTAAGGACCTTGTTGGTAAAGGCTTTGACCCCCGAAAGATTCTCGCTCCCGGCGTTGAGGCTATCAAAGCTACCGTTAAAGAGAAAATGGAACTCTTTGGCTCTGTAAATAAGGCTTAAGCTTAGGAGAAATATAATGGAAATAAATAAACTCGCAAGAGAACTCGGCAAGGCAATCCAAAAGGATGAAAGATATCTAAAGCTTCAGAAATGCATTGACGCAAATGAGGCTGATACTGCTTTAAATGAACGTATGGCTAAAATTCAGCTTCTTCAGGCGGCTTATCAGAAAGAGTCTGAGGGCGAAGGCAATGAAGAAAAGCTGCAGCAGTTTGAAAAGGAATTCAACCAGCTTTATGCAGAGATTATGCAGAATGAGAATATGAAAAATTATGAAAAGTCAAGAGCTGAGATTGACGAAATGATGAATTACGTTATCGAAATTCTTACCCTTTGCGTAAACGGCGAAGACCCCGACACCTGCGAGCCTCAGATGCACGATTGTGACCACGACCATGATTGTGATTGCGGCTGTCACGATTGCCACTAATTAGTAAGATTTAAGGAAAGCGCCCGATTCCAAAAAGGAATCGGGCGCTTTGTAATTGTAGTCTTTAATTGTAGAAGTTATAAAAACAAATAAGAAATACTAAATGAATTAAAATCCAGAGAAAAGGCGCGCAGCATAAACATATATAAAAAAGTTTTGAGAAAAACGATAAAAAGTGTTGACAAATCAGCAAAGCTGTGTTAATATAATAAAGCTGTTTTGTGCTGGTGTAGCTCAGCTGGTAGAGCAGCTGATTTGTAATCAGCAGGTCGGGGGTTCGAATCCGTCCACCAGCTCCAAGCACAGTTTTGTGCAGAGCAGAAAACTAAATATTCGGGAGTGTACCCAAGTGGCCAAAGGGGGCAGACTGTAAATCTGTTGTCTATGACTTCGATGGTCCGAATCCATCCGCTCCCACCAAACAAAAAGACTTGCTTCGGCAAGTCTTTTTGTTTGGTGGAATGAAGCGTTCCCTTACGGGAACATTAAGCAGCCTTCGGCTATGAAGACGCTTACGCTAATGAAGTGTGCCTACGGCACGATAAGGAACGCTTTGCTTCATAAATTCGCAAAGCGAATTTGCATCATGGCGGCAAAGCCGCCGCTTCATATTTGCGTAAGCAAATGCTTCATTTACAAATTTAAAAGTTTATGATATACTAAATTTGAAAGTGGGTGCTATGATGCACGATGATAAATTATCAGTTCAATCAATGGACTTTGCAGTTTCTATAATAAATTTGGTCAAAGAACTCAAACTCAAAAAAGAAAATATCATCTCCAATCAAATCGGCAGAAGCGGTACATCTATCGGCGCAAATATCCGCGAGGCGCAATATGCACACGGCAAAGCAGATTTTGTATCAAAACTTCAAATCGCCCTTAAAGAAGCCAACGAAACAGGTTACTGGCTTGAACTTTTATATAAGTCAAATTATATTGCCGAAGAACAATATAAATCGTTAGACTCGGCTTGCACCAGTATTCGTGTAATGCTGATTTCATCAGTAAACACAGTTAAATCTAAACAATAAAAATAGCACCTGATTCCAAAATTGGTTTGAGGTGCTATTCTTTTACAAATTCAATTATGTCGCCAACATTGCAGTCAAGGGCGTAGCAAAGCGCGTCAAGAGTTTTAGTATTTATTGCTTCGCCTTTTTTCATTCTATGCAAAGTATTTGCGGAAAATCCTTGTTTGAAAATCAAATTATATTCCGTAATTCCCTTTTTAAATAGTGTTTCATAAAACGGCGCATAACTAATCATTTTCATCACCATTTTAATATTATCATACTTAACCCCTTGACTATACTTAAAATATTGAGTATAATTATATTGCTTGAAGTATTTCAAGTTAAATTAAGGAGGTTTAAAAATGAAAAAAATATTAGCGGCAATTTTGGTTTTAGTATTAATGTGTTGTTTTACCGGATGTGGCAGTTTTAATTCATATACTGATGAAGTTGATGGGTTTGGTGGTTGCGATCATTCGTGGGTAGACGCAAATTGTACTGAACCACAAAAATGCTTGTTATGTGATGAAACTCGTGGAATGGCATTAGGACATAATTATTCAAACGGGTATTGTACGCGTTGTTCTGCGTCTGATCCAAATTATATTTCTCGTGATGATATTTTTCCTGGCACACCTACACTGGATTTTTCTATGAATTCCGCTGGTGGCATTGAATTTTATTGGAAACAAAAATATACTGGCAGTAGAAAAATTAATTATATCACAGTTACATTCACTTTATATGATGCTGTGGGAAATCCTACTCCTGATGACATTAAAAGAAAAAGCACAAATAGTGTTAGATTAATTGGTCCTTTTGAACCCAAAGAAACCATAGAGTTCCCTTGTGATGTATTTGTCTATTGTGACGTTTGTAATAAAATATCTTTCGATTCTTTATATCTTGAGTATTCAGATGGGACAACGGCAACCGTAGATTATGGTTGGCAAAACATAGTGAATTAGTAAATCAAACACCAACTTTGAATTGGCATCTAAATGGTTCGGAACAGCCAAACAGATAAAACCACCCATCAGGGTGGTTTTTGGCTTTCCCCGACACTTTAAACTGTTCTTTTTTAATTTAAGTGGCATACTATTATAAATAGCATTATAAAAAGGGGATAGGTATGATTAAAAATATCATTGCATCAGTAAACGATATGCTTTATAGCAATATCCTGATAGTTATTCTGGTGCTGGGCGGAGTGTATTTCAGCTTTAAAACAGGCTTTGTTCAATTTCGCCTCATTAAAGAACAGTTTTTAGCAGTAACCGAAAAGCCAAAGGACGGCAAAGGAGTTTCCTCGTTTCAGGCGCTGATGGTTTCAACCGCTTCGCGTGTCGGAACGGGAAATATAATTGGTGTTTCCACCGCGCTTTGCCTTGGCGGCTTCGGCTCAATGCTTTGGATGTGGGTAATTGCTCTTGTTGGCGCGGCTTCGGCGTTTATTGAAAGCACCCTTGCGCAAATTTACAAAAAGAGAGGCGAGGATGGAAGCTTCGGCGGCCCTGCCTATTATATTGAGGCGGCGCTGAAAAATCGACCACTCGCTATTATCTTTTCCATTTTTTTAATTCTTACTTATGGCGTTGGCTTTAATATGCTGACATCATATAATCTGCAGTCCACCTTTGCACCATATGAGTTTTATGATGAAAAGGTAAGTCCTTGGATAATAGGCTTTATTATAGCTGCTTTAGTGGCACTCTGCCTTTTTGGCGGCGGTAAACGGATTATAAAAATTACTACACTTATAGTCCCCTTTATGGGAATTGCCTATATCCTTGTCGCGCTTGTTATAACCTTAATGAACATAAATGTGTTGCCTATGGTTTTTAAAAGAATATTTACCGAGGCATTTGATTTGAAGTCGATATTCGGGGGATTTTCAGGCTCCTGCGTTATGTATGGCATAAAGAGAGGACTTTTCAGTAACGAAGCGGGAGTCGGATCTGCCCCCAATGCTTCTGCATCCGCCGAGGTAATCCATCCCGTAAAGCAAGGACTTGTTCAGATGCTGTCGGTGTTTATTGACACCATTCTTATCTGCTCAGCCACGGGATTTATGTGTATGGTATCGGGCATAGAGCCGAGTAGAGATATATCGGGCGCGCCCTATGTTCAGCAGTCAATCGGAGCAAGTTTGGGTGAATTAGGCCCTGTTTTCATAACGGTCGCAATGCTGCTTTTTGCTTTTACCACCCTTTTAGGAAACCTTTTTTATGTTGATAAGGCTTTTCGGTATATTCTCAGAAGAACTCCGAGCAAGCTCTTTAATGCGATATGCTATGTGGCTGCATCATTTCTGATTTTTCTCGGCGCGGGCTTAAGCGCAGATCTTTTGTGGGATATTGCAGATTTAACAATGGGCGGTATGGCGCTTATAAATATGCCCGTTACTATTATGCTTTCTAAATATGCTGTGCGGGCGCTCGATGATTACACCTTTAAGCAAAAACTCGGCAAACCTCTCAATTTTTATGTAAAGGATATCCGCCTTCCACACAAGGTAGACTATTGGCAAAAATAAAACAGTCAATTTAAAAATCCACCCGTCAGGGTGGATTTTCATTGTGTTATTTATGCAGCGAACTTTTACCATTTGCTGAGTATAGCGCATCGGTGCTGTAGCCTTTTCCAAACATAAGGTCATATTGCAGGAGCTTGTGTTTCTCAAGCCAGCTCTTTAAGTCTATGTCTATCTCGTAGCTTGCATTGCCTTCTGTGTCAAGATAAAGCCCAAGAGCAGTTCCGCGATATGAGCTTTGCTGCTCTAAGAGATAGTCGAAGAATACGGGCTTGTCTAAATCATACCAATCGCAGACAGAGGGAATGAGCTGATAAAAGCTCATTCGGGGAGCGGTAAAGTTAAGGTTAGTAAAATTATCCCATATAAAGAATGGCGTGGTGTATTTTTTTGCCATATCGGTAGCGCTTTTTTCGGGGTCCCCCATATATCCGCTCTTCATATAAATCTCGTCACTGCCGCCAAGTGAGCCTAAGTGGTCACCGAACATACAGATAATAGTCGGCTCAGTAACGGTTGAGAAATATGCAATAAGCTTGTCGAGCGCAATGTTTGCATCGCGTATTCCCGTTGCGTAGGTGATGAGAATTCCTTCCTGCTCTCTTGTAAGCTCGTCGCAGGAAAGGTGAGCACGGTAATTTTCAAGATACTGCCCGTCTGTAAATGAGCCGTGATTTTGCATTGAAACCGAGAAATTAAAGAAAGGCTTGCCCGTTTCGAGGTTGGCTTCGTATTCCTGAATTATCATCTTGACAAGCTCATCGTCTTTAATAAGACCTCTGCGGCGCAGGGGAGCAACAAAATCCTCCTCAGCCAGAAACTTGTCAAATCCCATATTGGGGTAAGCCACATCTCTGTTCCAGAACTGCTTTCCATAGGAATGAATAGCTACCGTGTTGTAGCCAAGCTCCTTTAAGAAGCGCGGATAACTTACCGTTTCGGTGTTAAAGTACTGCTGATATGGGGTGCACCCTGCAGGCAGGTTTGCCATTGAAAAGCCTGTTAAAACCTCAAACTCTGAGTTGCAGGTGCCTCCGCCGAACTGCGCTCCCAAAAGCGTTCCCGAAACATAGCGCTCTTTAAGCGCGTTGGTAGCGCCGAAAATATCATCATAGTATGTAACATTTTCACAAAGCGAAATATCAGCATAGGATTCACTCATAAGGTAAATGATATTAGGCTTTATCTTTTCTTCAGTAGACTCATCGGTTTTAACTGCGGAAACCGCCTCACTTACCGAGGTTACATTGTAATCAGCGGGTTTTTCGGGTAGAATATACTTTGTGTTCATAACAAAGGACTGAACAAAGCCGTTTCTTCTGCAGGCAGCCGCCTGACGAAACGCGCTTTCCTTTATCCCAAAAAAGTCCATAACCGCAGAGTTGTTGAGAACAAATAAAAGGTAACAAGAGAGCACCGCAAAGCTGGAAATAGCTTGTATGCTGACATTTATTCTGCGTTTTTTGGTTTTTGGAGCTTTGGGGATAAGTTTATTTTTAAACAAAACAATGTGTAAAATTAGGAGCAGAACAAAAAGTCCGATTACAACTCCAAAAGAGGTATACATTGCTGCGGTGGGAACAAGCTGCATCTCACTTGATATATCCGCCGCCTCAGAAGCGATACCGAGATCCCAAGGATAGAGCGGCTCGCTGCGATATGAGCTTTTAAAATAGCAGGCGGTAGAAAGTCCCAAATCAATAATGCCTAAAATAAGAATAGGGAAATCTATTCTCCGCATAATTGCGAAAAGAAAGAACATTATGAAAAAGAAAAAAATCGAGGTAAAGAAAAATGGATAGGGATAGCTGCCTACCCAATTTATCGCCGCTACAGCATCGCCTCGCACCACCCACTCGGTAAAAAAGGTCAGCACAAGCGAAAAAAGCATAAGAATAAGAACTCGCACAATAGTTATATCGTGTTTTTTTATAAAACGGGCGCATCTTTCTTTAAGTTTCATTGGTATCTCCTTTGTTTTAAGGGGTTTGCTGACTTACATCGTTTATAGACAGCTCTTTTGTATAATGCGAGGGAGGAACGCCCTTAAGCTTTTTAAATACCCTCGAAAAATACAGCTGATCGTCAAACCCAACCGAGCTTGCGATTTCGCCTATGGATAGCGGTGAAGTCCTAAGTAAATTACAGGCCTGATTTATGCGAAACTGAGTAAGATATTCATTAGGAGAAAGTGAAAGGTGCTTCACAAATATTCGGTATAAATGGCTGCGGCTTAGTCCAACGTGGTCGGCAATGTCCGAAACATCAATAGAGTTTGAGAAATTGCGCTGAATGAATTTGATTGCATTTTTAACATAAAGGCGCGCAGACGATGATTCGGGCTGTTTTTTAGGGGCGGCCTTTATCATTATTGAAAAGGCTTCAAACAGCTTGGAAACTGTCATTGTTTCTTGCTCGGCGCTTGTTTCAAAATTTTCGTAAATGCTGATAAAAGCCTTCTTTAAGCGCATTAGCTCGTCAGAGCTGAGCGTTATAACGGGACTATCCTCTTCAAACGCAGTTAGGTCAACAAGCCTTGAGGCATCTGCTCCGTTAAACCCGACCCAGCAGTATTCCCAAGGGTCATTTTCATCGGCACGATAGGAAACAAGTGTTTGTGGATAGATGATAAAGGCGCTGCCTGCCGACAGCGTGTAGGTTTCGTCACCGACTGTGTAATAGCCCTTTCCGGAAACCACTAAATGTATAAGGTAAAAGCTGCGCACGGCGGGACCCCAAAAATGCCCCCCGCTGCACTGCTGGTGTCCGCTGTTGTAAACATTAAGACCAACATTTTCAAGCATAGGGGAATATAGAGAATGTTTAAAATACTTCTGTTTCATAAAATCACCCACTTTCTACCCATTATAGCATCTTAGGCTTTAAAGCGCAACAATAATCCATAAAAATTAACAATTTAATAAATCTACATTTATTGACACTAAAAAAATGATAAAGTATACTTAATAAAGACTGTTTTGGAGGTAGTAACTGTGAGTAACATTTGTTTATTAATGGAGCAAATTTCAAAAGGCACCTTTGACAGCACATTTGAGCTTCTTTACGGAAAAGATAAGGGTGTGCTTTGCTATCAAAGAAAAAGATATCTGGATGCCCTTTTAGAATTTTCAAAGCTTTATCCCCAAAAAACAGATGTTTGCATTTTTTCTGCTCCCGGCAGAACAGAGATTTGCGGAAATCACACCGACCATAATAATGGAAAAACCCTTTCTGCAGCTATAAATCTAGATGCGATTGCGGTTGCCGCAAAAGATGAGCAGAGCATAGAGGTTTGCTCCCAAGGCTTTGCCCCCGATAGAATAGAGCTTTGCGATATAGAATATAAAGAAAACGAAAAAAATAGCTCAAGAGCTCTTATTAAAGGCGTCTGCAGCGGATTTAATGAGCGCGGCTTTAAATATGGCGGTTTTGTTACCTACACAACCTCTGATGTTTTAAAAGGGTCGGGAATATCAAGCTCTGCGGCATTTGAGGTGCTGCTTTGCACCATAGAAAATTATTTTTATAATAACTCGGGTATTGACGCTGTAACTATAGCTAAAATAGCACAATATGCCGAAAACAAGTTTTTCGGAAAACCTTGCGGACTTTTAGACCAGATTTCCAGCTCCGTCGGAGGATTTATAACGGCTGATTTTGAAAGCCCAAATAATCCTGAAATAGAAAAGATAGAGTTTGATTTTGAAAAAAGTGGCTATGTGCTCTGCATTGTAAATACAGGCGGCAGCCATGAGGATTCAACACACGAATATGCCGCTATCCCCGCCGAAATGAAGGCTGTTGCAGAATTTTTCGGCAAACAAACTCTGCGAGAATTAAAGAGAGAAGATATAAGACATAGCGCAAAGGTGCTGCGCGAAAAGATCGGAGATAGAGCTATTCTTCGCGCTATGCATTTCTTTGATGAAAACGATAGAGTAGATAGCCTTTCAAAAGCGCTTAATGAAAATGACTTTAGTGAGGCACTAAAGCAAATCCGCCGCTCGGGCAGGTCATCGTTTATGTACCTTCAGAATGTTTACAGCAGCACTCTCCCCGCCGAGCAGGGACTTTCTCTCGCACTTTCTTTAAGTGACAGTATACTTGAGTATGATGGCGCATTCCGCGTTCACGGCGGTGGATTTGGCGGAACAATAGAGGCATTTGTTCCGAAGAATATGCTCACTGAATACAAAAAATGTATGGATGATGTATTTGGCGAGGGCGCGTGTATTGCTTTAAATATCAGAAAACAAGGCGGAACACTTGTAATAGAGTAAAACAAAAAGGGAAGTGACACAAGGTGAGCGCGGCATCGGCAATAAAAAACACGATGTTGATATGACCGAGGGCAGTATAGTTCGTCATATTGTATATTTTGCTCTGCCGCTTCTTGCAGGAAAAAGCCGCGTTCCTATGGTTATTATCCTTATTTTGTTTGTGTTTTTCAGACAGGCGTAGCTTTTTGTAGTGGCAAACTTTATTTCAAACACATTTGTTCCCATCGCGCTCGGCTACCCCGCAGGGTGGATACTGCGCAGTATAATTACAGTTATCTATTATAAAGCCACCCCGCTAAACTCAATAAAGCTGGTTGATTAATCTCCCCTAACAGATAAACTTATGAAAGTATATAAAAAAACGCTCTCCTTGCAGAGAGCGTTTTTTGTTTTTTAGAAAATCTAAAATAGTAGAACTTATTTTTTCTTGAATAGACGCTGGATAAGCTTAATGATTTCAACCAAGGGAATAATCATAAAGCCGAGAATCATAGCAATGATATATTCTTCTAAGCCGATACCAACCATGCTGAAGAGCTGTGCAACGGGGTCAATGAGAACAACCAGCGAGGTGAGCAGCAGCGAAAGAAGACCTGCTCCCCAAAGCCATTTGTTCTGACCCTTGATGGTAAAGATAGAGCCGTGAAGCGAGCGCATATTGAAGGAATGGAAAACCTCGCACATTGCAAGAGTGAGGAATGCCATTGTAGTTCCGTGAACACTTTCAAGGTGGATATCAAAGTTTCCGGTTTCAAGGTAGTGACCAACGAAATAAGAAACGAGGGTGATTATAGTAACAAGTGCGCCCTGATAGAAAACTGCAAATCCGAGTCCGTCTGCAAAAATGCCTTCCTTGGAATCGCGGGGCTTGCGGTTCATAACATCAGCCTCGGGCTTTTCCATACCAAGCGCAAGAGCGGGGAAGCAGTCTGTTATACGATTAATCCAAAGAAGCTGAACGGGCTGGAAGATTGTAAATCCAATGAGAGTAGCAAAGAATATCGAAAGAACCTCAGAAAGGTTTGATGCGAGCAGGAACTGAATGGCCTTGCGGATATTGTCATAAATTCTTCTGCCCTCGCCGACAGCTGAAACGATTGTTGCAAAGTTGTCATCTGCAAGAATCATATCGGCAACATTCTTTGTAACATCGGTACCTGTTATACCCATTCCAACGCCGATATCGGCATTCTTTATAGAAGGAGCATCGTTAACACCGTCACCGGTCATAGCAGTAACTTTGCCCTTCTTTCTCCAGGCATTAACAATTCTTGTTTTGTGCTCAGGCTGAACGCGGGCGTAAACAGAGTACTTCTCAACTGCGCTCTCAAATTCCTCGTCGGAAATGGAGTCGAGCTCAGCGCCGGTGATAGCCTGCTCAGCGCTCTCAATAATTCCAAGCTGCATTGCTATTGCAACTGCAGTGTCCTTGTGGTCACCGGTTATCATAATGGGACGGATACCTGCGCTGCGGCATTCGTCAATAGCGGGCTTAACTTCGGGACGAACGGGGTCGATCATTCCGACAAGTCCTACAAAGCAAAGGTCACATTCAACTGCTTCGGATTCGTAAACTGCGGGCTCGGCAGAAAGCTTTTTCTGTGCTGCTGCAAGAACACGCAGAGCCTTGTCTGCCATAGCCTTGTTAGCGGCGAGTATCTCGGCGCGAATTTCATCGGTCATCTCAAGCTCGCTACCGCCGATAAGAGCGTGGGTGCAGCGCTTTAAGATTTCGTCGGGAGCGCCCTTTGTAAACTGAATGAGAGCACCGTCAGCCGTTTTGTGAACAGTGGTCATCATCTTTCTCATAGAGTCAAAGGGAACTTCGCCAATGCGAACAAACTCGTTCTTTTTAACATTCTTAGAAAGACCTAAGGTTTCTGCGTAGTTAACAAGAGCACACTCGGTAGGCTCGCCGATAGCAGTGCCTGCATCAGTATCAAACTCAGCATCAGAGCAAAGTGACATAGCGTTTGCTAAAAGAGCCTCGTCCTGTCCGTAATGCTCAACAACGGTCATTTTATTCTGGGTGAGTGTACCTGTTTTGTCTGAGCAGATTATCTGGGTGCATCCGAGAGTCTCAACAGCTGTGAGCTTGCGGATAATGGCGCTGCGCTTTGACATATTGGTAACGCCGATGGAAAGAACAATGGTAACAACTGTTGCAAGTCCCTCAGGAATTGCAGCAACAGCAAGAGAAATAGCTAACATAAAGGAAGAAAGGATAGCATCAAATCCAACTCCGTGGCGAAGTAGCTGAACGCCGAATATAACAACACAGATTCCGATAACAAGATATGTCAGAATTTTGGATAGACCTGCAAGCTTAATCTGAAGGGGAGTTTTGCCTTCTTCTGCCTTTGCGAGCGCATCGGCAATCTTGCCCATCTCGGTGTCCATACCGGTAGCAACAACAACTGCCTTGCCGCGTCCGTAAACAACGGTGCTTCCCATAAATACCATATTCTTGCGGTCGCCGAGAGCAACATCGCCGTTAGCTCCTGCTGTAAGGGCTTCTTCCTGCTTGGTAACAGGAACAGATTCACCCGTCAGAGCGGCTTCCTCAATCTTCATGCTTGCGCATTCAATGATTCTTGCATCTGCGGGAACGGCATCGCCCGCTTCAAGAACAATAATATCACCGACAACAAGGTCCTCGCTTTTAACGGAAATCTGCTTTCCGTCGCGAATAACCTTGGATGTGGCGGCTGCAATTTCTTGCAAAGCCTCAATAGCCTTTTCAGCCTTGCTCTCCTGAAAAACGCCGAGAATGGCATTTATTAGAACAACGGCGAGAATGATGACAACATCTGCGGGGAACTCAAATCCGTGATTGATGCCCTCGTAGATTTCAACTCCTGCAGAGATTGCGGCAGCAACCAGTAGAATGATAGTCATGGGCTCGGAAAGCTGCCCCAGAAAGCGATGGATTAAGGATTCTTTTTTGCCCTCAATAAGCTTGTTCTTGCCGTTCTTTTCAAGACGCTCAGCTGCATCGGCTGAGGAAATACCCTCGGCAGATGAAGAAACAGCGCCAAGAACACTCGTGGCATCTTCTGTGTAAAATTTCATTTAAAAACCTTCTTTCTGAAAGTATATAAAAAAACTCATGTATGACAGTAGCCATACATGAGTCTTGTTATTGAATTCAAGCCAGGCGAAACGCCATGTATGTTGAACTTGAAACACGCGGGTGCGTGCCAACTACTCCCTCAAGAATATTTAGTTGTTAAAGATAGTATAAACTATTTTCCAATTTATGTCAAGATTAATTAGTTTTATTTGCCTCGATTTTTTTGTAAATTAACACTCCTATACCGCTGATTAAAATAGTAATGGCAAAGGCCACCCCTGCAAACATATATTTTTGTTCATTAAGGGCGCTTCCGCCTATTGAGGAGGTGATGATAGAGGGAATTCGTGTAATGCTCACAATCAGCATCCAAGTCGAAAGCTTCATTTTAGTGAGGGGAGCAAAGTAGGATAAAAGGTCCTTAGGAGTTCCGGGAATGAGCATTATAATAAAGA
>JAXJQH010000133.1:0-13899 GCA_036311245.1 Oscillospiraceae bacterium
CCTCGGCAGAGCGCGCTTTAGGTGTTGATATCGCTGCTCCTGCTCTTGCGCTTTTGGGAATAGGTGTTATCTTTGTCGCACTGCTCACTCCCATAAACAGTATGCTTCAGGCTGTAGGCAGGGCGGACATCCCTGTAAAGCTTATGCTGGTAGGTGGAACAATAAAGATAATTACTAACTTTGTTTTGGTTGCTGTTCCGTCTATAAATGTTAAAGGCGCTCCGGTTGGAACTATCCTTTGCTATGTGTTCCTTTTCCTTGCAAGTATCTTCTTTTTATGCCGCGAGATAGGCACTACCCCCGGAATAAAGACAACATTTATAAAGCCCTTTGCTGCAGCTGCTGCCTGCGGAGGAGCGGCGGCGGTGTCTTATAACCTGCTTGAGGGTGCTCTGAGTTCCAATTTAACTACGGTAATTTCCATAATTTTTGCTGCTATTATTTATGCAATTTGCCTATTACTTTTTAAAGTTCTGTCAAAAGATGATATAATTATGCTTCCAAAGGGGAAAAAAATTGTAAAAATACTTGAAAAAAGAGGATGGATAGGTTAAAATAGATGTAGCATAAACAAGAGCCATTCTTGTTTAAAATACAATATTGTGTTTTTGCACAATATAAAAAAACAAAGGAGAAAGAAAAATGACTAAAGTTGAACTCATCAATGCAATTGCCGAGCAGGCAGGTCTCTCTAAAAAAGATGCTGACGCAGCTCTGAAAGCTGTTGTCAACACTATCACTGACGCTCTTAAGAAAGGTGAAAAAGTTCAGCTCGTTGGCTTCGGAACCTTCGAGGTTCGCGCTCGCGGCGAGAGAGTTGGCAGAAACCCCAGAACTAAAGAAACCATCACAATCCCCGCTTCCAAGGCTCCCGCATTCAAAGCAGGCAAAGCTCTTAAGGACGCTGTTTCTAAGTAAGAACCTTCTTAAAAGCTGTTTTGGTGAAAGCCAAAACAGCTTTTTTCATTTTATATCGGAGGAATACAATGAGAATAGATAAGTTTCTGAAAAACGCGCGAATAATAAAACGCAGAACTGTTGCAAACGATGCCTGCGATAACGAGCGCATAATGGTGGACGGCAGGGTAGTCAAGGCTTCTTATCAGGTTAAAGTCGGAGATATAATTGAGGTTGCCTTCGGCACAAGAAACCTAAAAATCAGGGTTTTATCTGTAAATGAGAACGCAACTCGCGAAAAAGCCTGCGAGCAGTATGAAATATTAGAATAATTGTCCTTTTTTCCGAATATAGTTTACTCAGAATAAATCGGGAGGAAACTTATGACGGAAGAGAAGAATATTCAAAAAACAATGCCTCACAATGTTGTAATGAAAAGCTGCGAAAAGCTGAGCCTAACAGGCGTGCGCGATGTCGGGAGCTTTGATGAGAATATCATCGCTTGCTTTACCGATAATGGCGAGCTTATTATTAAAGGCGATATGCTCCATATAGAGAAGATGGACACCACATCGGGTGATATGGAGGTAATCGGCAAGGTATCCTCGCTTACCTACACAGGCGAAGAGCGCCGCCGCTCAGGCTTTATTTCCAAGCTCTTTAAATAGGATTGTGGGGTATTTTTCGTGACAGTAACCTTATCAGGCCAGCTTTCGGATTTTGGAATAGCACTCTTAATGGGAGCAGCCTTGGGCGTTGTGTACGATATTTTTAAGGTGCTGCGCCTTATCGGGCTGAATTTTAAAATTGCCGCCTTTATTGAGGACATTCTGTTTTTTCTTATCGCAACAGTAACGGTTTTTTCCTACTATATGCAGATAACAGACGGCAAGTTTCGCATTTTTCCGATTATAGCCGCGGTTTTGGGCTTTGCTTTGTATAGTATAAGTATAGAAAAGCCTATATTTTTTCTTATTCGCAAGCTTTATGAGTTTATTTCTAAAATTTTCAGCTTTATATATAAGAAAATATTTCTTTTTGCGCTAAAGAAGCTTGGATTCTTGCTCAAAAAGGTATTTTATCCTGTTGGAAAATTTTTTAAGAAATTTTTTGCTGAAAATATTATGAATTTTTTAAAAAATCTATTGCCAAAATCGAGAAAAATGTTATATAATAGCAGAGGAATTTATAAGAGAAAGAAGGGGAAAAGCAAAAATGCGCAAAGAGAACAAAAATCCGCAGAAAAAGCGTTCTTTTGTTAGTGGTTTTTTTAAGCTTGCAGTTCTTTGTGTTGCTGTTTGGGTTGCCTTTTCTCTTGTTTCGCTTCAGATTGAGCTTTCGGAGAAACGCGAAATGCTTTCAAAGCTTGAGGAGCAGCGTCAGGAGCTTATGATTTCCAATGCAGAAAAAAAGGAACTGATCGAAAAAAGCGATCAGAATGAATTTGTCGAGCGAATTGCAAGGGAATATTTTGATTTTGCTTATCCCGATGAGCAGATATATATTGATATCTCCGGTAGCTAACTTCTCGGTATTTTCAATCTCATCTAAGGAGTAAATATTATTTTATGCAGCTTGAAGTCGGAAGTATTTTAGAAGGAAAAGTCACCGGAATTACAAAATTCGGCGCATTTGTTGACCTCGGAGAGGGCAAAACAGGTATGGTACATATCTCGGAGGTTTCGTCAAACTATGTAACCGAGATTTCTGAGCATGTAAAAGAAAATCAGATTGTCAAGGTTCGTGTTCTCAGCATAGGAGAGGATGGCAAAATCCGCCTTTCAATGAAAAAGCTAAACGGCGATGAGCCTGAGGAAAGAGCGCCTAAAAGAGATTCTTTTAAGGACCGTGAGCCTCGCGCAAGAGTTAGCGCTCCCAAAAAGAATGAACCTATGTCATTTGAGGATATGCTAAATAAATTCAAGCAGTCCAGTGATGAAAAAATGAGTGACCTTAAGCGTAATATGGATTCCAAACGCGGGGGTTATAGCCGCAGAGGCGGAAGATAAAAGCAAAAAAGGGCGAAGTGGCAACACTTCGCCTTTTTAAAGCTTAGGAGAGGAAAAATTATGCACAAGCTAAAAATAGTATGTCCCTGCCATTTCGGCTTGGAAAGTGTCCTTGCGGGTGAAATGAAAAGGCTTTCTTTTGAAAATGTTCAAAGTGAAAACGGTAAGGTCAGCTTTGAGGGGAGCCTTTTTGATGTTGCAAAAGCTAATATAAATTTAAGAACAGCTGAGCGTGTTCTTATAGAGCTCGCAAGCTTTAAAGCGTTTTCGTTTGAGGACCTTTTTCAGGGAACTCTCGCTGCTCCTTGGGAGCAGTTTATAGATAGAGACGAGGCATTTCCCGTTAAAGGCTGGTCACTTAATTCTAAGCTTCACAGCGTTCCCGATTGCCAGTCGATAGTAAAAAAGGCTGTAGTTACACGCCTTGATAAAAAATATTCAATGAGTATTTTCCCCGAAACAGGGGCAAGGCACCAGATTCAGTTTTCTATTATGAAGGATATTGTATGCCTTTATCTTGACACAAGCGGTGAGGGACTTCATAAACGTGGCTACCGCCGCAATTCAAATGCTGCCCCAATAAAAGAAACCCTTGCCGCGGGAATTTTGGATATTGCCCGTGTTAAAGGCTACAGCACGGTTTATGACCCTATGTGCGGCAGCGGAACATTTCTTATTGAGTCCTTCCTGCGAGCTACCAAAACTGCGCCCGGATTGCTCAGGACCTTCGCAAGTGAAAAATGGAACTGCTTTGATGAAAAACACTGGCAGCAGGCAAGGGGAGAGGCGCTCGAGAAAATTGATCATAGCTGTGAGTTTAGAGGCTTTGGCTCGGATATAGATGCTGATGCGGTTTTCCTCTCTGCTGAAAATGCTAAAAAGGCGCAGGCACAGGGCAGACTTAGCTTTAAAAAAGCGGATATTTCCGACTTTGTGCTGCCCGAAAAGGGAATAGTAATTTGTAACCCGCCTTATGGAGAACGCCTTTCTGATATAAAAACTGCCGAGAATCTTTATAAAACAATGGGCAGGATTTTTGCTGCCAAAGAGGGAGTGTGCTACTATATTATTTCTCCACACGAAAATTTTGAGGCGCTTTTTGGGAGAAAAGCCGATAAAAAGCGCAAACTTTATAACGGTATGATTAAATGTAATCTTTATCAGTATTTTTTGTAAAAAATGCGCTATGAAACGCTATTTAACCCTTTACAGTTTTAAGGTAATTGTGTATAATATAATTTAAGTAAGTGTGTCTTTTAAAGAAAAAATACGGAGGATGTGTATTATGGCCTTGAAGTACAAAAGAATTCTTTTGAAACTCAGCGGCGAGGCACTTGCCGGTGATAAAAAAACAGGAATTGATAACGAAACCCTTTATAATATCTGCAAAAGTATAAAAAAATGCGTGGATGCAGGAGCAGAGGTTGGTATTGTTGTCGGCGGAGGAAACTTCTGGCGAGGCAGATCCAATGACCATATGGACCGCACAAGAGCCGACCATATCGGAATGCTTGCAACCGCAATGAATGCCCTCGCTGTCGGCGATATGCTCGAGAGCCTTGGCGCAGAGGTCAGAGTTCAGACAGCTATTGATATGCATCAGGTAGCTGAGCCTTATATCCGTGGTAAAGCAATAAAACATCTTAGCAGAGGTAGAGTTGTTATCTTTGGCTGCGGTGTCGGCAGCCCCTATTTCTCAACCGATACAGCATCCTCTCTGCGTGCCGCCGAAATAAATGCCGATATTATGTTCAAGGCCACTATGGTAGACGGTGTGTATGATAAAGACCCCCACCGCTTCGATGATGCTGTTAAATATGATTCACTTCCTCTTTCTGAGGTCCTTGCAAAAGGTCTCGCGGTTATGGATAGCACAGCCGCTGCTATGTGTAAGGATAATAAAATGCCGGTGCTGGTATTTAGCTTAGAAGACCCCGAGAATATTTACCGCGCTGTAATGGGCGAAAATGTCGGAACAGTTGTTTATACAGAATAATATAAAAGGAGACTTAAGATTATGCAGGAGCAAATGAAGATACTTAAAGAAAAAATGAACAAGAGCGTGGATGTTCTTAAAAGTGATTTTGCTGCAATCCGTGCAGGCAGAGCAAACCCCGCCGTCCTTGATAAGGTCAATGTAGATTACTATGGTGTTCCCACACCCATTCAGCAGATGGCTGCCGTTTCGGTTGCAGAGGCAAGAGTTTTAGTTATCCAGCCTTGGGACGCTTCGACCTTAAAGGATATTGAAAAAGCAATCAATATTTCCGATATCGGAATTAACCCTACCAATGATGGTAGAGTTATCCGCCTTGCATTCCCGCCCCTTACCGAGGAGCGCCGCCGCGATATCGCAAAGGATATCTCTAAGCTTTCTGAAAACTGCAAGGTTGCTATCCGCTCCATCCGCCGTGATGGAATTGAAAAATTCAAAGCAATGAAAAAAGCCTCTGAAATCACCGAGGATGACCTTAAGAATTGCGAGAAACAGGTTCAGGATTTAACCGACCAATTCTGCAAAACCGTTGACGAGCTTTCTAAAACCAAGGAAAAAGAAATTCTTGAGCTGTAATCGGAGTAATTATGAGTTTTTTTAAAAAGAAAACCGATTTGGTGCCTGAACTGCTCCCCGTCCACGTTGCTTTTATTATGGATGGAAACGGCCGCTGGGCAAAAAAACGCGGTATGCCGCGCTCGCTCGGGCATCAAAAGGGAGCTGCAGTTTTTAAAACCGTCTCCCGATACTGCCGTGACCGCGGAATAAAATTCTTAACAGTCTATGCCTTTTCCACCGAGAATTGGAAGCGCTCAGAGCAAGAGGTAAACGGAATTATGAACCTCTTTCGCGAGTATCTTAAGGATGTTAAGAATTACACCAAGGATAATATTCGTGTTCGTTTTATTGGTGACCGTTCGCCGCTTGATGCCGATATTGTCGCATTAATGGAAGAAACCGAGAAATCCTCTGAGAAATTTGATTCGATGACTTTAAATATCGCTATTAACTATGGCGGACTTCCCGAAATTGCCAATGCAGCAAAAATCTGCGCTCAAAAGGCAGTGGCAGGGGAAATTCAGGCAGAGGATATAAATTGCGACCAAATCAGAAAGCATCTATACACTGCCGACCAGCCCGACCCCGACCTTATAATAAGAACGGGCGGGGAATTTAGGCTTTCTAATTTCCTTACATGGCAGTCGGCATATAGCGAGCTTTATTTCTGCGATGTTCTCTGGCCCGATTTAAAACCGCGCCATATAGAGCAGGCACTTTCTGAATTTGCAAAAAGAAACCGCCGTTATGGCAGTGCTTAACATAAAATCGGAGGTTTTAAGTTATGAAACAGCGCATAATTTCGGGTACACTTTGTGTGCTCGTGCTTGTAGCTGTCCTGTGTTTTTATAAAACTCTTGTGTTAGAAGCTGCAATTTGCGTGCTTTCTGCTATTGCAGTTTACGAGCTCTTGAGTGCGGACGGTTTTCGCGAGCACAAACCTTTTCTGTATTTGTCGGTTGCGGCTGCGGCACTAATGCCTTATGCAAGCTGTTTTAATCTGCAGGGAGCACTTATAGCGATTTTCCTTGCTCTTGTGGTTGTTTTGCTTTTGCGCTATCATAGAAATTTAAGCTTTGAAAAGATTAGTTTTCTTGTCGTTTCAACTTTAGGTGTTTCGCTTTCGTTTCTTTGTATTCTGCTTCTTAGAAATGAATTTGCCAAAACGGGACTTATCTATATTCTGATAATATTCGGCGGTGCGTGGTTTGCCGATACAGGCGCCTATTTTACAGGCAGATTTTTCGGCAAGCATAAGCTCAGCCCGCAGATTAGTCCTAAAAAAACAGTTGAGGGTGCAGTAGGCGGCGTTATCGCAAACATATTACTTGTTGATTTAATGGCTTTTGTTTACACAAAGATAGCAGCAGGTTTCGATGTTGCCGTTACCGTAAATTATATTGAGCTTTCAATTCTCGCTGCCTTGGTTGCCTTTGCGGGAATGGCTGGCGACCTTATAGCCTCTGTCATAAAAAGACAGATAGACATAAAGGATTATGGAAATGTTATCCCCGGTCACGGCGGAATTATGGATAGATTTGACAGTATTCTGTTTACCGCGCCGACCGTCTATTTAGTAACAAGGGTATTTACTGTCATTATATAAAAATTGCGGCCACCGATGTATATAGCCTCGGTGGCTTGTAAGTTAAAGTGGGGTTTTAGTATGAAAACCATATCAGTTTTGGGCTCAACTGGCTCTATCGGAACACAAACTTTAGATGTTGCCAGAACTCATAATGTAAAGGTTGCTGCCATTACAGCAAATCGTAATATAAAGCTACTTGCTGAGCAGGCAAGGGAATTTAAACCTGAGCTTGTCTGCGTTGGCGATAAAAGCTTGTATCAGGCTTTGAAAACCGAGCTTGCTGATACTAATATAGAAATAGATTGCGGTGCTGAGGGTGTGCAGCGAGCAGCCTCTATTGAAAGCTGTGACTTGGTTGTTAACAGTATCGTGGGAATTGCGGGACTGCTGCCGACACTCAGCGCAATAAACGCCTGTAAAGATGTTGCACTTGCCAATAAGGAATCTCTTGTAACAGGCGGCGCGCTTGTTATGAGAGCCGCAAAGGAAAAGGGCGTTAAAATTTTGCCTGTAGATAGTGAACATTCTGCCGTTTTTCAGTGTATGCAGGGCTGCAGTCCGTCAGAGGTTAAGAAAATAATATTAACCGCGTCGGGCGGTCCCTTTTTTGGATATACTAAAGAAAAGCTACAAAATGTAACAAAGGAGCAGGCCCTCAAACATCCTAACTGGAGTATGGGCGCTAAAATAACTATTGATTCTGCTACTCTTATGAATAAGGGCGCAGAGCTTATTGAGGCGGTCTGGCTTTTCAATAAAAAGGCAGAAGATGTTGAAATAGTAGTGCATAGAGAGTCGGTTATTCACTCGCTTATCGAGCTTGAGGATAATGCTGTTTTGGCTCAGCTTGGAGCTCCCGATATGCGCGTGCCTATTCAGTATGCTATAACTTACCCCGATAGACTTCCTTCAAAGGCGGCTCGCTTAAGCCTTACCGATTACGCAAATTTAACATTCTATAAGCCTGATTACGAAACTTTCAAGGCGCTCTCTGCCTGCAAAAAGGCAATAGAGCTTGGCGGTCTTTATCCCTGCGCAGTTAACTGCGCAAATGAACAGGCAGTTGCGCTGTTTTTGGAGGATAAAATCAAGTTTTGTCAAATTGGCGAGATGGTATCTGCCGCTCTTTCGTATAAAAATTACTCAGGCGAATATACATTAAATGATATTTTGAATACCGATGCTGAAATAAGGGAATATGTAAAATCAATGGCATAGGTAATAATCTTTAAGAAAGGCGAAAATATGGAAATTCTCAGCAGCATTTTAGATGTTTCTCTGACAGTTTTGCTTACAGCCCTGATGTTCGGTGTCCTTATTTTTGTCCACGAATTCGGGCATTTTGCAGCGGCAAAGTTTTTTAAGGTTAAGGTTAACGAATTTTCTCTCGGAATGGGCCCCAAGCTTTTTAAATTCGGTAGGGGAGAAACCACCTATTCGCTTCGAGCTCTGCCCATTGGCGGTTTTGTCAGTATGGAGGGAGAGGATGAGGATAGCGATGATCCAAGAGCCTTTAGAAAGCAAAAGGTATGGAAACGCATAATCATCTGTTCTGCAGGTGTGTTTATGAATTTTGTGCTCGGCTTTCTTGTCGCCACTATTTTAGTAGCAAGCTCAGATTCACAGTACCTTACAAGCACAACAGTTTCGCAGGTTATTTCCCGGGAAACAGAGGAAAGCGCTCTGAAAAAAGGGGATAAAATCCTTTCGATTTCGGGATACAGAATTTTTGTGGGTGAGGATATATCTTTTGGTGTTTCCCGCAGCGACCCTACGGGGAAAACACAGCTTATTGAGCTTGAAACAGAATTTGTAGTTTTAAGAGATGGGGAAAAGGTAACCCTTTCAAATGTAAAGCCTTTCACCCGCGTAACTTATGAGGACGGCAGCGAGGAAGACCGATATTCTTTTTATGTAAATCCCGAAAATAAGACATTTTTCAACATTTTGCGACACGGATTTTTCGAGTCGGTATCCTATGTCAGAACAACTGTCTTGGGTCTGCTTGATATCCTCACGGGACGAGTGGGAATAGATGGACTCGGCGGTGTTGTAAAGGTAGGTCAGGTTGTAGGCGAGGCTACAAAATACGGTATTGCAAACCTTTTAACCTTAGTGGCAATGATTTCGGTAAACCTCGGCGTTATGAACCTGCTTCCCATTCCCGCCCTTGACGGAGGAAGAATTGTTCTTCTTGTTTTTGAGGGAATATTCAGAAAGCCCTTGAATAGTAAGATTGAGTATGCTCTTATTGCAGGCAGTATGATTCTTTTGCTTGCTCTTACGCTTTTTATAACCGTCAAGGATGTAATCTCCATTTTTTGATAGGTGGGAAAATAAATGACAAAACAAGTTAAAATCGGAAACAGAATAATAGGCGGCGGAGCTTCCGTTGCCGTTCAGTCTATGCTGAATGTAATCAGCACCGATATAGAGGGTAATGTAGCGCAGGCAAAGCGCTTAGAGCGTGCAGGCTGTGAAATACTTCGTGTTTCTGTGCCTGATTTAGAGGCTGTGCGACTTGTCGAGGCAATAAAAAAAGAAATTTCCATTCCCCTTGTTGCTGATATTCATTTTGATTATAAAATCGCAGTAGAATGTGCGGCTGCGGGCATTGATAAAATCCGCATAAACCCGGGTAATATCGGCGATAGCGATAGAGTAAAGGCTGTTGCAAATGCTTGCAAAAGTAAAAATATCCCCATCAGAATAGGAGTAAATTCAGGCTCGCTTGATAAAGAGATTCTTAAAAAACACGGTGGCGTAACCGCAGAGGCGCTTTGCGAAAGCGCCCTTTCTCAGGCACAGATGCTCGAGCGCTTTGATTTTGATGATATAGTAATTTCAATAAAATCATCCGATGTCAGAAAGACCATCAGCGCATATCGTGAAATATCGAAAAAGTGCAATTATCCGCTGCACCTTGGCATAACCGAGGCAGGCAGCGCCCATATGGGACTTATAAAATCTTCTGTCGGCATCGGCTCGCTTTTGTGCGACTCTATCGGTGATACTATTCGCGTTTCTTTAACCGATATTCCCGAAAAAGAGGTAAAGGCGGGACACGATATCCTGCGCGCAATAGGTTTAGAGAAGGGAATAGAGATTGTTTCTTGCCCCACCTGCGGCAGAACAAAAATTGACCTTATTTCTATTGCAGAAAAGGTCGAAAACGCACTTAAAGATGTTAAAAAGGATATCAAAGTCGCTGTTATGGGATGCGTTGTAAATGGCCCCGGAGAGGCGAGTGATGCAGATATCGGCATCGCGGGCGGCGATAAATGCGCAGTACTATTTAAAAAAGGTAAAATTGTTTGTAAAATAAAAGAAGAGGAAATAGTAAAAAGACTTATTTCCGAAATTGAAAAAATGTAAAATAGAACGGGATTTTAGAGTATGAAGCCAAATTTCAGAGAAATGTTTGAAAACTATCTGCCCGAGGAAATGCTCGCGCGCTTTTCAGATTGCGAAATTCTTCGAATAGATATCGGGGACAACACCCCAAAAGTTTGCTTGGAAACTGCTTTTTCGCAGCTTCCGAGCCTTTCCGGCATTCTCGAAACCGAACAGCTTCTCTCTAAAATACTTATGAAAAGGGTGCGCTTTGCGCCCCGATTTGCTCCCGAGCTTTTTTCAAAAAATGCCGTTGAATATATCCTTGATGAGCTTAAATTTCGCGGCAAAACTGTTAACGGATTTTTCACAGGAGCAGCTTCAGAGCTTTCAGATGACACCCTCACAATTCTTCTCTCCCACGGGGGAAAGGAAATATTAGAACGCAACTTCTGCCATAGTGAAATTGCAGAAATAATTCGTGAGTGGTTTAATAAAGGCATAAATGTTAAATTTGAAGAAAACCCCGATGTAGAGACCTCTGCGCCCAAGGAATATGAGGAAGCCATTGTTTATCGCAACCCGCCGCCGGCTCCGCCCCCGCCGCGTCCTAAATTTTCAGGTACCTTTGATATGCCGTATGATGAGGATGAGTGTGAGCCTATTTTAGGCAGAGCAATAAAGGGCACCCCAATGCCCATTGCTGACCTTTCGCCAAATACAAGCTTAGTTACTGTTTGGGGAGATGTTTTCTTTAGCGATAGCAGAGAAATAAAAAACGGCGAAACAACTATTTATACATATTATCTGAGTGACGGAACTGACTCAGCAACACTTAAATGCTTTGTAAAAAAGGATACAGAAAGCAAAATACCCTCACTAAGAGAGGGCGATACCATTGTTGTTGAGGGTAGAAACCAGCTCGATGAATATGCGGGCGAGTATATCTTAAAACCCTCTAAAATAAAAAAGGTAAAACGCATTAAAAAGCAGGATAACGCAAGCGAGAAACGCGTTGAACTGCACCTGCATACAAACCTTTCTGAGCAGGATGCCGTTTCCTCGCCCAAATCCCTGATTATGCAGGCATACGAGTGGGGACATAAGGCAATAGCCATAACAGACCATGGAGTTGTGCAAGGCTATCCCGAGGCTATGAACACCGTTGAGAGTATATGGGATAAGGGTGGCGACTTTAAGGTTATTTACGGAATGGAAGGCTACTATGTCGATGAGCGTATAACCTGTGTCGGCGGCGACTTGGATATTTCGCTTAGTGACACTATGATAGTTTTTGATCTTGAAACCACAGGTCTTAACGCAAGTTTTAACCGAATTATCGAAATCGGCGCAGTAAAAATAAAAAATGGCGATGTTATTGATACTTTCAATATTTTTGTAAACCCACAGACTCCTATTCCACCGCATATTACCGAGCTTACAGGAATAGGCGACCAAATGGTAAAGGATGCGCCCGATGAAAAGGCGGCGCTTGAGCAGTTTTATAGCTTTTGCGGCGAATGCAGGGTATTGGTGGCTCACAACGCTCCGTTTGACACCCGCTTTGTTAAGGCTACGGCAGCGCGCCATAATATGCCCTATAAGTTTACATATATCGACACAGTTCCTATTATCAGAGAACTTTACAGCGAGCTTAAAAGGATAACCCTCGATAGCGTTGCAAAACATTTGAAGCTCCCCTCATTTAATCACCACAGAGCGTGTGACGATGCTCAGATGCTCGCAGATATTTTCAGAGCGGTGGTAAGTAAGCTTGAAAAGGAACACGGTATTACAACAACCGCGCAGATAAAAGAGAAATTTAAAACCACCGACCCCAAGAAGCCGCATGCAAAGCATATGGTGCTGCTTGTAAAAAATGCAGTCGGCCTTAAAAATCTCTATAAGCTTGTGTCAAAAGCGCATCTTGAATACTTTTTCCGCCGTCCGCGTATTCCCAGAGAAGAACTTCTCAAACATAGAGAAGGCTTGCTTGTTGGCAGCGCCTGCGTTGAAGGAGAGCTTTACGAGGCAATAACCGAGGGAAGAGAATGGAGCGAGCTTTGCGAGATAGCAAGGTTTTATGATTACCTTGAAATTCAGCCTCTCGGAAATAATGAATTCCTTGTGAGGGATAATAAGGTTGAAAGTCAGGAAATTATAAAGGAATTTAACCGCACTGTTGTAAAGCTCGGAGAGGAGCTTTCTATCCCCGTTGTCGCAACGGGTGATGTGCATTTCCTTTCGCCTGACCAGGCTGTTTTCCGTAAAATTGTTCAGCCTGCCGAGGGAAAAAGCGAGGTTGAAGAGCAGGCGCCTCTTTATCTTAGAACAACAGAGGAAATGCTCTCTGAATTTGATTATCTCGGCGAGCAAAAGGCGCTCCAGATTGTTGTTACAAATCCCAACAAGATTGCCGATATGATAGAAAAGGATATCCGCCCAATCCCCAAGGGAACATATCCGCCCTCTATCGAAGGCTCAGAGCAAAGCCTTGTTGAAATTACAAATAAAAAAGCCAAGGAAATCTATGGAGACCCACTTCCCGAGCTTGTCAAAACAAGGCTTGACAGAGAGCTTGATTCGATAATTAAAAACGGATTTGCCGTTTTGTATATCATCGCTCAAAAGCTTGTCTGGAAATCGGTTGAGGATGGATATCAAGTAGGCTCGCGAGGCTCAGTAGGCTCGTCATTTGTTGCAACAATGGCGGGGATTTCTGAGGTAAACCCGCTTGTGCCGCACTATGTTTGCCCCGAGTGTAAGTATTTTGAGCCGTTTGAAAACGGCGAGGTCGGCTCGGGCTTTGACCTGCCGCCCAAAAATTGCCCCAAATGCGGACAGCCCTTAAACCGTGACGGGCATAATATTCCCTTTGAAACCTTTTTAGGGTTTAAAGGAGATAAATCTCCTGATATCGACCTTAACTTTGCAAGCGAATATCAGTCCCGCGCCCACCGATATACAGAAGAGCTGTTCGGCAGAGAAAATGTTTTTAAGGCAGGAACTATTTCGGCTGTCAAGGATAAAATAGCCTTTGGATATGTAAAGAAATTTCAGGAGGAGCATAATTTAAGAATTTCTCCCGCTGAAATTCAGCGCCTTACCGCAGGCTGCACTGGTGTTAAGAAAACAACCGGTCAACACCCCGGAGGAATGGTCGTTATCCCTAACGGATATGAGGTTTATGATTTTACCCCGATTCAGCACCCTGCTAACAAAAGTGACTCTGAGGTCATAACCACCCATTTTGACTTCCACTCGCTGCACGATACAATTTTAAAGCTTGACTGCTTAGGACACGTTGTGCCGACTCATTATAAGTATGTTGAGGACCTGACGGGAATTCCCGTTACATCAGTAGACACCTGCGATAAGAGGGTTATGAGCCTATTTACAAGTCCCAAGGAGCTTGGAGTTACCGCTGAGGATATATTCTTTGAAACAGGTAGCCTCAGCCTCCCCGAAATGGGAACAAACTTTGTAAAGCAGATGCTTATTGAGGCGCAGCCGAAAAC
>JAXJQH010000134.1:0-5467 GCA_036311245.1 Oscillospiraceae bacterium
CATAATAATAGGCGAGGTAATGTAATATGGGAGATTTGCGCAAACCGCGACCTGCATTCCCGTAAATTTTCCCTCTATAAGCTCGTTTAAGTCAAGACGCATTGCATCTGCATTGATGACCTCAACATTATCACATTCCGAAAGAGTTTCCCTAAGTATGGGAATGAGTCTTTTGTCAAGCTCGATTGCAACCACCTTTTTTGCGACCTTGGAAACCTCTTTGGTAAGAACTCCGATTCCGGGCCCGATTTCAATAACGCCGAAATCGCCGTTCTTGGCGCAAAACTGCGCCATACGGGGACAAACCGAGGAGTCGATGATGAAATTTTGACCCATAGCCTTTGAAAAATGAAAGCCGTGGCGGGAGAGCAGCGCTTTTATGTGGTTTATGTTTGAAAGTTCCATATTTTTACTCCTGCTTTACGAAAAATATTGTAAATTGAAATTTATTGTTGCAATCGGTCGCGTTTTACAGTAAAATGTAATTAAGAACTAAATGGAGGAAAGCTATATGAGAAGAGATAAGGTTAATTATTATCTTGATATTGCAGAGGCTGTTCTCGGCAGGGGAACCTGCCTTCGCCGTAATTTCGGCGCAATTATTGTCAAAAACGATCAGATTATTTCAACCGGCTATGTCGGCGCTCCGAGAGGCAGAAAGAATTGCTGCGATGTCGGCACCTGCATCAGAAAAGAGCTTAATATTGCTCCCGGAGAGAGATATGAGCTCTGCCGCTCTGTTCACGCAGAGGCAAATGCTATTATCAATGCCCCTCGCGAGGCTATGATAGGCAGTGTTCTTTTCCTTGTCGGAAAAGAGGTTGAAAGCGGAGAGATAACCCGCGGAGCTGAGCCTTGCTCGATGTGTAAGCGTATGATAATCAATGCAGGCATTGAAAAGGTATATGTTCGCGATAGCGAGAATGAATACCGTGAGCTTTCTGTGCGCGATTGGATTTATTATGACGACTCGCTCACAGATCACAGAGGATATTGAGTTTTTAGGCGGAAGGGGACAGGCCCCTTCCGCTTTTTTATATTCCGCCTAAATCAAAATCGGGGATAAAAGCCTCGTCAGAGGAGCAAAGAGCCTGAGTGTACCCCTCAATTTGAGGAAATCTCTCAAGATACCGCAGGGCACTGTCAAGCTCCTTTTGTAAAAGCGGGCGTGAAAGCTCAGGGAATTTATTAAAGTCAGTCCCTTTACACGGGGTGTACTGCGCCATCAGGCTGAAAAGCATTTTCCGCCCCTCTGAAAGCTGCGCAAAGCTCTTGATAACGCCCTTTGTGTTCAGTAGATTACTCGGCAAAATTAAGTGACGCACCAAAACTCCCTTTTTTAAGAGCCCGTCAGAGCTGAATTTGCAGTCACCTACCTGACGGTACATTTCCTCTATAGCAAGGGTATTTATCTCGGGGTAATCCTCGGCGCGGCTGTATTTTTTGGCGGTGGCGGCAATAGAATATTTCATATCTGGCATATATATGTCAATAAGCCCGTCTAAAAGTCTGAGCGCCTTTGGAGCTTCATATCCGCCGCTGTTGTATATAACAGGGACAGGCAGACTGGGAGTGAGCGCCTCTTTTAGCTGAGGCACAAAATGCGTCGGAGTAATTAACTCTATGTTGTGCGCGCCCGCCTCAATAAGCCTTTCAAAAATGCTTCTGAGCTTTGCGGGTGTAACCTCTTTTCCAAAGCCGCCGTGGCTTATTTTGTAATTTTGGCAGTAAACGCAGCCGAGATTGCAGCCTGAAAAGAAAACGGTGCCCGCACCGTTTTTTCCGCTTATGCATGGCTCTTCCCAATGATGCAGCGAGGCTTTCGCAAGCCGCATCGTATCTTTTTCGCCGCAAAAGCCGATAGAATTTTTTCTGTCAGCGCTGCAGCGGCGGGGGCAAAGAGAACAATTTGTAGGTTTTAAACTATCCATTTTAAGCCCTGCCTTTCAGAGCATTAACTTAGTAAAGTATATCAAATTTTCTTTTAGAGGTCAACAGCTGAGCGCTTTCTCTTGTCTTTTTATTAAAATTGTGTTAAGATGTTTTTAAGAGGAGAGAAAAAGATGCAGAACAGAATGATATATGTCGTTTTTTCGGCAACCCCGCTTAAGGTTGGCAGTATGATAAGGGTCTTTACGGGCGAAAAATATAATCACGTTTCCATTTCGTTTGACCCAAAGCTTAAAACTATGTATTCCTACGCGCGTTATTTTAAAAAAACCCCGCTTTATGCAGGTCTTGTAAAGGAAACTCCCGCCCGATATAGAAATGAAGGCAAAACTGCCGATATCTGCGTTTGTGCTATTGCCATGTCAAAGGAGCAGTGCCGTGCTGTGAGGAGGAGGCTGTATCAGATGTGCTGCCGTTCGCAGGAGTGCCGCTACAACCTGCTTTCGGCATCTGTGGCGCTGTTTTCCCGCCGCGTTTTTGTTCCCCATTGCTATACCTGCATCGAGTTTGTAACCCATATTTTGTCTATGGTCTGTCCCGAGGTTTATGCAGGCAGATTTTATTCGATAGAAGCGCTTCGCCGGCTTCTTATAAAAAATGAAATTTATAGCGGTCCCTTTCCCGATATAGGAGATGAGATAGACGAGATTTACGAAAAGGATGTTAACTTTTTCGATATCTGCCGCCTGTCCTATAACGGAGAAAAGGAACTGATAAAAGCCTATCTTAACAGAGATAAATAAAAATCCCCTGAAGATATTAGCGTGATGCCCTTAACGGACAAATCACGCTAAATCTAAGTTTGCCCTTACGAGCAAGTGAAGTTAAGTGTGCCACCCACGCCCGCAGGCGTGCATCACATGCGAAGGAAAGCATTACGCACAAAGCGCGTATCGTGTTCCGTAAGGAACGCATTACTCAAAAAAGTCTCTTTTGTCAGTAGACAAAAGAGACTTTTTTGTTGGTGCGGATGAAGGGACTTGAACCCACATGGTATTACTACCACTAGAACCTGAATCTAGCGCGTCTGCCAGTTCCGCCACATCCGCATATATACTGCGTCTATTTCGCAGCACGATAGATTATAGCACAGCCGAAGCTTATGTGTCAAGGGCAATTGGTTAAATTTTAATATTTTCTGCGCATATTAACACCCAGCACCGTGCCCACAACCGACGGCAGCAGGCTAAGCGCCGCTTTGAGCGGCAGGGTTGTGCCGATGTTTTCATCGGGGACAAAAAGGCCCGATATAAAAATAACGGCAAAGGTAATGGCGCCGACAAGCACTCCCAAAACAAGACCTTGGCGGTGGTGCAGTTTTCCTGCTACTATGCCGCCAATAAAGCTTGAAAGACCGATAATCGCCATAGCGATAGGCATTATACTGCGGTGCGGCAGGTCGCTCTGAGCAATGACAAAAGCGGCAATGAACGAAAACAGAATACAACAAACAAGCCCGACGGCTGCGCCAATCGCGCTGTTTTTAAGTAGAGCCGCTGTTGGGCTAAGCTGCTGTTTTACTCTGCCTGTTTTTCTCATGACCATTCCCCTTTAAGCAAAAGATGCAAAAAGCGCAAAGAATAATCAATGCGCTTTTTGATACAGTATATGCTTGTGTCTGGGTTTAAAGAACTGTTTTTTGAAATTACTGCTCGTCGTGAACAGTGTTGTTCTGGGCAACTGCCCAGCGAGCGATGCGAACCTTACTTCTGTCGCTGCCGGTTTCGATAACGAGGGTATCCTCCTTAAGGCTGACAACGATGCCGATGATACCGCCGGTGGTAATGACCTCATCACCAATCTGAAGACTGCTTCTCATATCCTGAATTTCCTTATCCTTTTTCTTCTGGGGACGAATCATAAAGAAATAAAGGATAACGAACATGAGAATCATAGGAATAAACATACCGAGCATACTTCCCGCGGTAGCTCCCTGCTGTGCTGAATTGGCTCCTGCATTTGCTGCATCAAGTAAAAAATTCATTTTATTATACCTCCAAATAAAGTAAAATTATTATACACAAAAAAACCAAAATATGCAAGTGTTTTATTTAAAACAAGCTGTAAACTCTTATTTACAGATATCTCCGACGCCATTTAGTATGTACTGCGGGCCGTAAGAGAACGAACTTACCTCCTCTATAGCTGTTACTCCCGAGAGCACCAGCAAAGTGTCAACCTCAGTTTGAATACCTGCAATAATATCGGTGTCCATTCTATCACCGATTATCATTGTTTCTTCTCTGTGACAGCCGAGCTTTTTCATTGCGTGGCGCATCATAAGGGGATTGGGCTTGCCGATAAAATAGGCGTTTTTGCCTGTTGCAATCTCGATAGGGGCAGCCAGCGCCTTGCAGGCGGGGGAAATGCCGCTCTCACTGGGACCCGTTAAATCGGGGTTTGTGCCAATGAGCTTGGCTCCCTTTAAAACAAGCTGAACAGCATGCTCAATTTTCTCAAAATTATAGGAGCGGGTTTCGCCGACAACAACATAATCGGGGTTGTAATCGTTCATACTGATGCCTGCCTCATAAAGAGCATATACAAGACCCGGCTCGCCTATTACATAGGCGCTGCCATCGGGGCATTGCGATTGCAGGAAGGATGCAGTTGCCATAGCCGAGGTGTAAAAATGGTCCTCGCTGACATCGAGTCCCATTCTCTTGAGCTTTTGGGAAAGCTCTTTGGGCGAGCGTTCACTGCTGTTTGTTAAAAAGAGAAACTCTTTATTTTCTTTTTGCAGCCAGTCAACAAATTCAACAACTCCTGGAAGAAGCTTATTACCGTGATAGATAACACCGTCCATATCGCTGATAAAGCCTTTTTTTCTGTTTGCTATTTCTTTGAAATTCTCTGTTAATTTCATAAAGACACCTCACTTATAGTCTTTTGCCTAAAATAGGCATATATTTCTGATAAAACTCCTCAAATGTGCCTTCATCAAGAGCTTTTCTTATCTCCTCCATAAGATGGTTATAGAAATAAAGGTTATGGGTTACTGCAAGGCGCATACCCAGCATTTCGTTTGCCTTAAACAGATGTCTTAAATATGCTCTTGAGTGCCTTTGACAGGTGGGGCAGTTGCAGTCGGGGTCAATGGGAAGCTCATCCTCACTATATTTGGCATTTAAAATATTCATTGTACCCTTCATTGTAAAGATGTGTCCGTGGCGAGCGTCTCGGCTTGGCATAACGCAGTCAAAAAGGTCTACTCCCAGCCTTACCGCTTCTAAAATGTTCTGCGGAGTTCCGACTCCCATAAGGTAGCGGATTTTATTTTGGGGCATAAACGGCTCGACTGCCGCAATAACACGATACATTTCCTCGGCGCTCTCGCCGACGGCAAGTCCGCCTATTGCATATCCGTCTAAATCAAGCTCTGCTATCTCTTTCATATGCATAACTCGCAGGTCATCAAAGGTGCAGCCCTGATTTATGCCGAAAAGCAGCTGATTTTTGTTGACTGTGTCGGGCAGGGCATTGAGCCTTTTCATTTCATCTTTGCAGCGCATAAGCC
>JAXJQH010000135.1:0-1683 GCA_036311245.1 Oscillospiraceae bacterium
ATTCTTTCTATCGGTATGGGTGTTGATGCCAATGTTTTGACCGCAACCCGAATCAGAGAGGAAGTTGAATCAGGCAAAACTCTTGATGGCTCTATTGCAATGGGCTATAAACGAGGATTTGTAACTGTTTTTGACAGTAACATTACAATGGTTATAAGCGCCATTGTTCTTATGGGCGCATTCGGTCCTACTTCAAGCATATTCGCAAAACTGTTTTCGCCCCTGTTTGCTTGGTTTGGCGCATCAACTGCAGGTAGCATATATTCCTTTGGTTACACCCTTATTGTCGGTGTTATCCTTAACTTCATCTTTGGTGTTACCGCTTCTAAATGGATGCTTCAGTCATTAGCTCAATTTAAAGCATTCCGCAATCCTTGGCTTTACGGAGGTAAGAAATAATGTTTAATAAAGAGTTTAATTTTCTAAAACACGCAAAGCTCTACTATATTATCTCCGCTTCAATCGTTGCAGTCACCATTCTTGTAACCGTATTTCTCGGCGTCAAGGTTGACATCGAATTTAAAGGAGGCTCTATCATAACCTATAGCTATGAGGGAGAAATAAAGCCTTCAGATGTAGAGGCTGATGTTAAATCCGCGATAGGATACAGCGCCAGCGCAAGAATTTCAGAAAGCGTTGGGGCAGATACAAAGAATGTCGTTATTTCAATCGCTGAGGAGATTTCTTCCGAAGAACAGATTAAACTTACTGACGCTCTTGAAAAAGAGTACAAGACAAACAAGATGGCTCTTGTACAGTCTGAGTCAGTAAACGCTATGAACGGCCGAGATTTCTTTGTGAAATGCCTTTTAGCCGTCTTCCTTGCAACTGCTCTTATGATGGTCTATATCGCATTCAGATTTAAGAATATCGGCGGTTGGTCAGCGGGCGTTACCGCAATTATCGCTCTTGTGCACGACCTTATTGTTTGCTTCGCAGTATACGCCATATTCCGCATTGAAATCGGCGGAAACTTTATGGCGGTTATGCTAACCATTCTCGGTTACTCTATAAATGATACCATTGTTGTGTATGACCGTGTTCGTGAAAACAAGAAAAATTACGGCAAAAAGCTTTCTATTGCCGACAATGTAAATCTCAGCTTAAATCAGAGCCTGCAGCGTGCTATAAATACATCTCTTACCACCCTCTTAGCACTTACTGTTGTTATCGTAGTTTCTATCATTTATAACATAACTTCAATGTTTGACTTTGTGTTCCCGATGGCAGTAGGTCTCATTTCGGGTGTCTATTCCTCACTCTTCTTTGCTCCTTGTATCTATGTTGCAATAGAGCAAAAAAATTCAAAGAAAAGACGCAGAAGATAAATCTAAAATAAAGCGGCATATATGCCGCTTTATTTTTTGCATAAAACACGAAAGCCACCCGCTTTTGCGGGTGGCTTAAAATTTTGCTTTATAAAACTTATTTTACAAGCTCAAGGGTATCTCTTGCAATCATAAGCTCTTCATTGGTAGGAATAACAAGAACCTGAACTTTAGCATCGGGAGTAGAGATGTTGTTCTCGTCACTGGTAACCTTTGCTCTCTCGTTGTGCTCCTCGTCAATCTTAACACCGAGGAAACCGAGCTTAGCCGCTACTCTGCTGCGCAGCAGAGGATTGTTCTCGCCGATACCGCCGGTGAAAACGATAGCATCAACACCGCCCATAGCAGCAGCGAA
>JAXJQH010000136.1:0-34334 GCA_036311245.1 Oscillospiraceae bacterium
GCCCAAGCTTTACAATCAGTGGTGCTCTGTTGTTCGCTGGGAGAAAACTACAAGACCCTTCCTGCGCTCAAGAGAATTCCTCTGGCAAGAGGGACACACCATTCACGCAACCGCTCAGGAGGCTCGCGAGGAAACCGAGCGTATGCTCAATGTTTACGCTGACTTTGCAGAGGACTGCCTCGCTATGCCTGTTGTCCGCGGTGAGAAAACCGAGAAAGAGCGCTTTGCAGGAGCTGAGGCTACCTACACCATCGAGGCTCTTATGCACGACGGTAAGGCTCTTCAGAGCGGCACTTCTCATTATTTTGGTGATGGCTTTGCAAAAGCATTTGACATTCAATACACTGACAAGGAAAATCGTCAGGTTCACCCTTTCCAGACCTCTTGGGGCTGCACCACACGCCTCATCGGCGCTATCATTATGACACACGGTGACAATAACGGTCTTGTTCTGCCCCCCGCAGTCGCTCCCATTCAGGCTGTTGTTATTCCTATCGCTCAGCATAAAGATGGTGTTCTGGAAGCAGCGCACACTCTTACCGATAGCTTAGAGGGTATCCGCGCTATGTGTGATGACAGCGACAAGTCCCCCGGCTTTAAGTTTGCTGAATACGAGATGAAGGGCGTTCCCGTCC
This sequence comes from Oscillospiraceae bacterium, assembly GCA_036311245.1. Lineage (GTDB taxonomy): Bacteria > Bacillota > Clostridia > Oscillospirales > Ruminococcaceae > SIG578. Next base: position 636 of record JAXJQH010000136.1, read on the forward strand.
GCGTTGAGATTGGTCCCCGCGACATTGAAGAGGGCAAATGCGTTATTGTTAGAAGAGATAACAGAGAAAAAATTGTTGTCCCCATTGAAAATGTAAAAGAGGCAGTTGAAAAGGCGCTCTGCGAGGTTCGCGATGCGCTCTTTAAGAGAGCTCTTGAAAACCGCACAAACCGCACAGTTGACTGCGATACCCTCGAAGCATTTATTGAAACCGCAAACAGCAAGGACGGATTTATCCGCGCTATGTGGTGCGGCGACAGAGAATGTGAGGATAAGCTCAAGGAGCTTGCGGGTGTAACCTCCCGCTGCATTCCCTTTGAGGGTGAGCCTATTGGTGACAAGTGCGTTTGCTGCGGAAAACCCGCTAAAAAGCTTGTCTACTGGGGCAAGGCATACTAATACCCTTTCCCCTCGCTTTTGCGGGGGGATTATAAAAAAGGAGCTTTTTATGATTTGCTTTCTTATTAAAAGGTTTATTCCCGACTATAACAACACCTCCGACAAAAAGGTGCGCGAGCGCTACAGTACCCTTAGCGGTGCGCTGGGCATCGTTTGCAACCTTGTTCTGTTTGTGGTTAAGTTTATAATCGGCTCTCTTATGCGCTCTATCGCAATTACCTCGGACGCTTTCAATAACCTCTCCGATATGGGTACCTCGGTTATGTCCATCATCAGCGCAAAGCTCTCAAACCGCCGCCCCGATGCCGACCATCCTTTTGGTCACGGAAGATTTGAGTACATTTCCTCGCTAATTATCTCTTTCCTTATAATGCTCGTCGGCTTTGAGCTTCTGCAGGGTTCTTTTGACAAGGTTCTTAACCCCCAACCCATTCACATTAACCCCGTTTTGCTCGCTATTTTAACACTTTCTATTCTTTTAAAGTTCTGGATGTGGTCATATAATAGCTATATGGGCAAAAAAATTGACTCAAAGGTCTTAAAGGCTGCCGCATCAGACAGCCTAAACGATGTTATTTCCACCGCCGCCGTCGTGCTCTCGTCGGTTATCGGCGTTTACCTTAGAATAAACATTGACGGATACATAGGCTGCGCCGTTTCTCTTCTTATTATGTATGTCGGTTTCGGAATCGCTAAGGACACCGTTAATGTGCTACTCGGCAGTGCCCCCGATAAAGAAACCGTAAAGGATATTGAAAAGCTGCTTACAGAGGGAAAATCGGTGCTGGGTATTCACGATTTGGTCATTCACGACTACGGTCCGGGCAGAGTTTTTGCCTCGGTGCACGCCGAGGTGAGCGACAAATGCGATGTTACCGCCATTCACGAAGAAATGGATGCTCTGGAGCAAAAGTGCCTGAGTGACCTCGGCATCGAGCTTGTTATTCATATAGACCCCATCGCAACCGACAGCAGCACCCTGACTGCCGCGCGCGAGATGGTTCTCGGGATTGTAGCCGCTCTCGGCGACTATTCTATCCACGATTTCAGAATGACCGACGGCGAGGCGCGCGTCAACCTCATATTTGATATCGTTGTCCCCGCATCTATGCGGGAAAACGAGCGCAACGCGCTTATTTCAAATATCTCCGCCGCCCTAAAAGAAGTCGACCCCAAATACTGCGCCGTTATCAAAATTGACAATAACTACACCTCTCATAACGAATAAATTCTTTTGGCGGGCAAAATTGCCCGCTTTTTTCTCTGTTTTTTAACAAATTGTAACAATTTCTATTGACAATAGCAAAATTTGGTGTTATGATTATTACAATATTCCAAAGAGGCGCTCAGAATCTTGCGAAACTGAGCTGCTGAGGAACTCTGGAGAATCCCTTAAATGGGTGCCGAAGGTGCAAGGCAAGAAATTGCCGAATCTCTCAGGCAAGAGGACAGAGCAGACACACAGAATTTATTCTGCATCTGTGCTTTTATTTTCCGGAGTCGCTTTTATAAGCGGCTTTTTTTATTTTTAGGAGGTAAAAACCCATGGAAGCATTTTTTGCAAAAGTGGAAGAAATTCTTCTTCCCATCGTTGCTAAGTTCAACGAGTATCTCTCAAGCTATATGCTGATAATACTGCTTATCGCAATCGGCTTGTACTTCACCATTCGCACCCGTTTTGTTCAGGTGCGCTGCTTTGGCGAAGGTATCAAAAACGTTTTTGGCAATTTCTCGCTTAGTGGCGGAAAGCAAAAGGGCGGTCTTAGCTCTTTTCAGGCTCTTGCAACCGCTATTGCCGCTCAGGTCGGAACGGGTAACATCGTCGGCGCCTGCGGCGCTATCCTCATTGGCGGCCCCGGCACTATATTCTGGATGTGGGTTATCGCATTCTTCGGAATGGCTACCATTTACGGTGAGGCAATTGCCGCTCAGAAAACCCGTGTCGTAGACGAGGACGGAACTGTTCACGGCGGCCCCGTTTACTACATTCGCAGCGTATTCAAAGGCAAATTCGGCAAATTCCTTGCAGCATTCTTTGCAGTTGCCGCAATTCTTGCTCTCGGCTTTATGGGCTCAATGGTCCAGTCCAACTCCATCGCAGAATCTATGAACACCGCATTCAACATTCCTAACTGGGTTGTTGGTATCGCACTTGTTATCATCGCAGGCTTTATCTTTATCGGCGGCGTTCAGAGACTTGGCTCTGTAACCGAAAAGATGGTTCCCTTTATGGCAATTCTTTACATAATTGGCGGCATCATCGTTCTTATCGTCCGCGGAGAATACATTCTTGATGCCTTTGCTATGATATTTAAGTATGCATTTAATTCAAATGCAATACTCGGCGGTAGCATCGGCGGTGCTATCTACCTTGCAGCAACTCAGGGCGCAAAGCGCGGCCTTTTCAGCAACGAAGCAGGTATGGGTTCTACCCCGCACGCTCACGCACAGGCTAATGTCAAGGACCCCCACGAGCAGGGCGTTTCTGCTATGATTGGTGTGTTTATTGACACCTTTGTTGTTCTCACCTTTACCGCTCTTGTTGTTATCTCCACACTCTTTACCGGCGACGGAGCGCTCAACCCCGCAAATTATGCTGACGGTCAGTTCCTCTCGGGCGCTGCAGAGGCAGCAGGTCTTGCAAAAACAAACCTTGCTCAGGTTGCCTTTGGAAATGCCTTTGGCAATATGAATATCGGAAGCATATTTGTTGCTATCTGCCTTTTCTTCTTTGCATTCTCCACAATCCTCAGCTGGAATCTTTTCGGCAGAATAAATGCAGTATACCTCTTTGGCAAAAAGTCCAATATGATTTACTCGATAATTGCAGTTGTATTTGTATTTATGGGTTGTATGCTTTCTAATGACCTTGTTTGGGAGCTTACCGATATGTTTAACTACCTTATGGTTCTCCCCAACGTTCTCGCCCTCTTCTTCTTTGGAAAGGCCGTTTCTGAGTCGGCTAAAAAGAAAAAGGCTGAGAAAGCTAAAATTACAGAGGACGCTCAGGCAGAGTAATTTCCCCGCTTTATTATAGAAAGAGGCTGAACGGATTTTTCGTTCAGCCTCTTTTTTGCGCTATTTAAAATTTGTAGGGGGCGACCAATGGTCGCCCCCCTATTATTTACTATTCACTAAAAAAGAGAGCCGATGGCTCTCTTTCTTGCTTTTATTTCTCTTTAATTATGCTCTTGCCGCCCATATAAGGTCTGAGGGCCTCGGGGATACGAATACTGTACTTCTCGCCGTCAAACTCAAGGTTATTTTCAAGAAAAGCAATAAGCATTCTCGGCGGAGCAACAACGGTGTTGTTTAAGGTGTGTGCAAGATACTTCTTGCCGTCCTCACCCTTTACTTTAATGCCAAGTCTGCGAGCCTGAGCATCGCCTAAGTTAGAGCAGGAGCAAACCTCAAAATATTTCTGCTGCTTGGGGCTCCAAGCCTCAACATCATAGGATTTAACCTTGAGGTCAGCAAGGTCACCCGAGCAGCACTCAAGGGTGCGGACGGGGATATCAAGGCTGCGGAAAAGCTCAACACTATAACCGTGCATCTTGTTAAACCATTCCATGCTCTCCTCGGGCTTGCAGATAACAATCATTTCCTGCTTTTCAAACTGATGAATTCTATAAATTCCGCGCTCCTCTATGCCGTGCGCTCCCTTTTCCTTTCTGAAGCAGGGAGAATAGCTTGTAAGGGTAAGGGGCAGGGAAGACTCGGGGGTCGTGGTGTCGATAAACTTGCCTATCATAGAGTGCTCGCTGGTGCCGATAAGATAAAGGTCCTCGCCCTCAATCTTATACATCATAGCGTCCATTTCCTCAAAGCTCATAACACCAGTTACAACATTGCTGCGAATCATAAAGGGCGGAATACAGTAAACAAAGCCCTTGTCAATCATAAAATCGCGCGCATAGGAAAGAACTGCGCTGTGAAGACGGGCAATATCGCCCATCAGATAATAAAAGCCCTCGCCCGCAACTCTGCCTGCCGCCTCTTTGTCAATGCCCGCAAAGTGAGCCATAATATCGGTGTGATAAGGAATTTCAAAGGTGGGGACAGTTTTCTCGCCAAACTGCTCAACCTCAACATTTTCCTTATCATCCTTGCCAATGGGAACAGAGGGATCTATAATATTAGGAATTTTCATCATTATATCGCGAACACGCGCTTCAAGCTCGCTCTCAAGCCCTTCGAGCTCGGAAAGGCGCTCTGCCTGCTCGTTTACAAGAGCGCGCATCTCCATAGCCTTTTCTTTTTCGCCCTTGCCCATCAGAACGCCGATTTCACGGCTTATCTTGTTGCGGTTGGCGCGCAGGTCACTTGCCTCGCTGATGGCAGCTCTTTTCTGCTCGTCAAGCGCAATAACCTCGTCAACCAAGGGGAGCTTTGCGTCCTTGAATTTCTTTTTAATGTTTTCCTTTACGATTTCGGGATTTTCCCTAACAAATTTAATGTCAAGCACCTTTTATTCCTCCAAAGAAGAGATTGTACCCTATAAGTTTAACACACTTTTCCACCTTTATCAAGTGAAATTGCATCTATCTTTACATAAATTAATATAAAAATGCATATATATTGCAGATTATCTGTTGCAATAAAAACTATGTAATGATATAATTAATTTATGAAAAAGGCTACCACAAGCGGTAGGCGGTTTGTCCTCTGTTTTGGAGGGCGCTTTTCCCTCCGGAAAGGAGGGCGATGCGTATGGTTACTTATGAAACCTTATTTTTATTGGGTTCACTTATTGTATCTATCATTGCATTAGTTGTTAATATAACAAAAAAGAAATAACCGCCCTCGACCAAAAGATGCGGTTATTTCTTAACTATTCTTTGGACTAACCGTCTGCCGGTAGTCTTTTTCTCTTTTTATTATATCCTATAATATGATATTTTGTCAACAATAAGTTTAGAAAAAGGGTCTGCCTACAGGTAGACCCTTTTACTCTTTGTAATATTTGGTTTAAAATATACAGCTTGTTGGCGGTTTTCGGCTTATTCTTCGTCCTCGGCGGTGTTATCATCGTCGATTTCAGGCTCTTCAGGCTCTGCCTCGGCTTCTGCCTTTGCATCTGCACCCTGAGCCTCAAGCTCCTGAGCCTTTCTTTCTTCCTCAGAGAGCTGCTCGACTGCCTCGACCTGAGCATCTTCATCGTGCTCGACTGCGGCAAATGCGGCAACTCGGCTGCCCTCATCAACACGCATTACACGCACACCGAGGGTATTTCTCGAAGAGGGGTGGATATCTGCAAGGCGAATTCTGATAATAACTCCGTTATCCGAAATGAGCATAAGGTCATCCTCGTCACGAACAGAAGCAACGGAGCAGACCTCGCCGCGTTTTTCGTCACAGCGGTAGTTAATAGTTCCGCTGCCGCCTCGGCTCTGAATTCTGTACTGCTCAGGCTCGCACTTTTTGCCAAAGCCCTTGTCGGTAATGGTAACGATATACTCGTCATCGCTGATAACTGTAAATGCAACTACGCTGTCATCGCCGCGAAGTCTTATGCCGCGCACGCCGCTCGCTGTTCTCGACATTGCTCTGACATCGCTCTCCATAAAGCGGACTGCCTTTCCCTTGCGGGTTGCAAGCATAAGGCTGCTCTCACCGTCGGTAAGACGCACAGTGCAAAGTCTGTCACCCTCACGAAGGTTTATGGCAATAAGTCCGTTCTTGCGAATATTGCGGTACTGAGTGAGCCTTGTTCTCTTAACAAGACCGCGCTCGGTTGCCATAACAATGTATTTATCCTCATCGTCAAGGTCGCGCAGATGTATCATCGCAGCAATCTTTTCGCCGCCCTCAATAGGCAGGAGATTTACAATGTTTGTGCCCTTTGCAGTTCTGCTGCACTCGGGAATTTCAAAGCAGCGCAGGCGGAACATCTTTCCGCTCTCGGTGACAAAAAGAACATAATCGTGTGACGAGGCGACAAACATCTCCTCAACAAAATCGTCCTCTTTTCGTGTCATACCCGCAACGCCTCTGCCGCTTCTGCCCTGAGTTCTGTAGGTGTCGGCGGCAATTCTCTTGATGTATCCAAAGTGGGTAAGGGTAATTACGCTGTTTTCCTCGGGAATAAGGTCCTCAATGTCAACCTCTCCGCTGACATTTTCAATAGAGGTGCGCCTTTCATCGGCATATTTTCTCGAAATCTCAGAAAGCTCCTCTTTGATGATGTTAAGAACAAGGCTCTCGTCATTGAGAATTGCCTGAAGCTCGCTGATGCGAATTTTAAGCGCCTCAAGCTCTTCAAGAATTTTATCGCGCTCCATTCCGGTAAGGCGGCCAAGTTGCATCTGAACGATGGCAGTTGCCTGAACATCGGTGAGCGAAAAGCGCTCCATCAGAGCCTCTTTACCCTCGGGAATACTCTTGCTGCGGCGAAGAATACTGACAACCTCGTCAATATTATCCTGAGCGATAACATAACCCTCTAAAATGTGGGCGCGCTCCTGAGCCTTTCTAAGGTCATATCTCGTTCTTCTTGTGATAACCTCTTTCTGGAACTTGATATACTCGCTCATCATCTCTTTAAGAGAGAGAACCTTAGGCTGACCGTCGCAGATGGCAAGCATAATTGCTCCAAAGGTTATCTGCATCTGTGTGTAGGAATAGAGCTGATTTAAAACGACCTGAGGATTAGCCTCTCGCTTAAGCTCAATGACTATTCTAAGTCCATCTCTACCGGTTTCGTCGCGCAGGTCGGAGATACCCTCAATTCGCTTTGACTTTATAAGCTCGGCAATCGACATAATCAGCCTTGCCTTGTTGACCTGATAGGGGATTTCGGTTACAACAATTCTGAATTTTCCGCTCTTTTCTTCCTCAATCTCGGCGCGGGAACGCAGAATTATCTTGCCACGGCCTGTTGCATAGGCGGCGCGGATGCCGCTTCTGCCCATAACAATGCCGCCGGTCGGAAAGTCAGGACCCTTTACATATTCCATAAGGTCAGAAAGCTCGGCATCGGGATTGTCGATAAGATAGCAGATGCCGTCGCAAACCTCTTTTAGGTTGTGCGGCGGGATATTAGTTGCCATACCAACGGCGATACCATCCGAGCCGTTTACTAGTAGGTTAGGAATTCGAGAGGGAAGAACCTCGGGTTCTTTAAGTCTGTCATCATAGTTGGCAACGAAATCAACAGTTTCCTTGTCGATATCTGAAAGCATCTCCATCGAAACCTTGCTCATTCTCGACTCGGTGTATCTGTAAGCAGCGGCGGGGTCGCCGTCAACAGAGCCGAAGTTTCCGTGACCGTCTACAAGCGGATAACGCAGAGAGAAATCCTGCGCCATACGCACAAGCGCATCATAAACCGAAGCGTCACCGTGGGGGTGATATCGGCCGAGAACAGAGCCGACGGTGTCGGCGCACTTTCTGTAAGGCTTGTCGGGATAGAGCGAGTTTTCATCCATTGTGTAAAGAATGCGGCGGTGAACAGGCTTAAGTCCGTCACGCACATCGGGCAGCGCTCTGCCAACGATAACAGACATAGAATATGCAAGGTATGAGGTTTTCATCTCCTTGACAATGTCCACCGGATGAATTTGCTGCAGCGCATCATCTCTGAAAAACTGCTCGCTGTTTTCGCTATGAATAACCGTTTCTTTCTTATTCATTCTAAGTGTCCTTTTCTTTCCAAATTGTAATATTTTATGAATATTTTACTATTTGTTGTTAGATTTTACTGATTTTTGCTTGTTTTTGTAGCGCTCTTGCAGGTTTTTCTCAAAGCCTTCTTTAAGCTCTGAAAGCTGCTTTCCCGAAAAATCGCTTTTGGGAATGGGGAAAAATCGACTTGCGGTGAATATGTAAATGTACTCATCAAGCTCTAAAAGCTTTGAGATGCTCGTAAAGTCAAGCTCGGTTGTCTGCTCAGCTCTCGCAATACAAATTCCGTTTTCAAAAAGCGAAAGCTCAAACTCAACTCCGTTTTCAAAAGCTGCCGCCGACATTTTTGCCTGAGACATCGGGCTGAAGAAAACCGAAGTGAGGGCAATTATGCAGACAAGAAAAAGCAGAATTGACATCATATCGGCAGAGATAAAGGCGGAGGCTGCAAACGCTGCTGCCACAATAAAGAGCAGCGCCGCCTCGACTATTACCTTTACAAGATGCTCGCAAAAATACCTCTTTACGATAGCATCATAAGCCGTTTTTTTATCAAGACTGTATTTATTTGAAAAAATAAGCTTACCCATATCGCGCCTCTTAAATATCGAGATTTTCTACAAGCTTTGCGTTTTTCTCGATAAACTCACGCCTCGGCTCAACCTTGTCGCCCATAAGGATAGTGAATATCTCGTCTGCGGCAACGGCGTCTTCCATTGTAACTCTTATCATCTGGCGGCGCTCAGGGTCCATAGTGGTTTCCCAGAGCTGCTCGGGGTCCATTTCACCGAGACCTTTGTAGCGCTGAATTTCAATTCTTGAGCGAAGATTTTCGTCACCCTCAGAAAGCTCGTTTATATACTCGTCGCGCTGCTCGTCACTGAATGCATATCGGACATTTTTTCCTCTCTGTAGCTTAAAGAGCGGAGGCTGAGCGAGGTAAACGTGACCTTCCTCAATAAGGGGGCGCATAAAGCGGAAGAAGAAGGTTAGCAGCAGGGTTCTGATGTGCGAGCCGTCAACGTCGGCATCCGCCATAATGATAACCTTGCCGTAACGAAGTCGGGTTAAATCTAAATCCTCTCCGATTCCACAGCCGAGCGCCAAAACAACAGGGGTTAATTTATCGTTTCCGATAACCTTGTCAAGCCTTGCCTTTTCAACGTTGAGCATTTTGCCCCAAAGAGCAAGTATTGCCTGAAATCTTCTGTCACGGCCGCTTTTTGCGCTGCCGCCCGCCGAGTCTCCCTCGACGATAAAGATTTCGGTTGACATTCTCTCCTTGCTCGAGCAGTCGGCAAGCTTTCCGGGAAGCGATGCCGAATCAAGACCTGTTTTGCGCCTTTCGACCTCTCTTGCCTTTCTTGCCGCCTCTCTTGCGCGAGATGCGCTGAGGATTTTATCAATTATAGTTCTCGCAACAGCGGGATTTTCCTCTAAATACTCGGTAAATTTCTGGGTAACAATGCCGTTTACAAGAGCCTTTACCTCGGTGTTGCCGAGCTTTGCCTTGGTTTGTCCCTCGAACTGAGCCTCGGTAATTTTAACCGATACCACCGCGGTAAGTCCCTCTCTGACATCCTCGCCCGAAAAATTCTTGTCCTTTTCCTTTAGGATATTATTCTTTCTTGCGTAATCATTGACTACCTTGGTAATGGCGTGCTTAAACCCGTCCTCATGAGTACCGCCGTCAGTAGTGCGTATGTTGTTTGCAAATGTAAGCAGCAGCTCATTGTAGCCATCGTTATACTGCATTGCTATTTCGGCAATGCTGTCACCCTTCTGTCCCTGCATAAAGATGACATCATCGTGCACAACATCCATATCACGCTTTTTATGAATGTACTCAACAAAGCTCTTAACGCCGCCCTCATAGTGAAGCAGCTCAGAAACGATATTTTCGGGGTCCCTCTTATCGGAAATTTCAATTTTTATTCCCGCATTGAGGAAAGCCTGCTCGCGAAGCCTTGTTAAAAGGGTTTCGTAATCGTAAACGGTTTCCTCAAATATTTCGCCATCTGCCTTAAAGATTATTTCTGTTCCGCGCTTGTCGGTGTCGCCGATTACTTTAGCATCCTCGCAGGGCTTGCCACGCTCAAAGCGTTGATAATGGGTTTTTCCGTTCTGATGGACCTTTACCTCTAAAAACTGGCTGAGAGCATTAACAACAGACGCGCCAACACCGTGCAGACCGCCCGAAACCTTGTAGCCGCTGCCGCCGAACTTACCGCCCGCGTGCAGAACGGTGAAAACAACGGTGACGGTTGAAATTCCCTGCTTGGGGTGAATACCCGTTGGAATTCCTCGGCCATTATCGGTGACTCTTATGATATTATCGGGCAGAATTTCTACAGTGATAAGCTCACATTCTCCCGCAAGTGCCTCGTCGATAGAATTATCCACAATCTCATAAACGAGATGGTGAAGTCCTCGCGGACCGGTTGAGCCTATGTACATTCCCGGTCGCTTTCTTACCGCCTCAAGGCCTTCCAGCACCTGTATTTGACTTTCATCATATGCCTGTTTGTTCTGCTCCACAGATAGTTTCCTCCGCTCTATTTTTCTCTTTCTATTTTATAACCACTTTTTATTACATAGTGGACTTTCTTGAATTTAATCTCTTTCTTAAGGTTTGCGCCGAGAGCAGGGAAATGTAGGTTTTGGTTTTTCCGCCGCTTTCGGTTACTATATAGGATTTTGGCATATCCTGCGTTAGATAAATAACCTCGCCTTTTTTTGAAACCTCTTTCAAAAAAGCCTTTGTATCCTTACTTAAAGAGGTGTTTTCCAAATCAAAAATGCCTATTATTTCTTTTGTTTTAACAACACAGTCATTTCCTAAATGCAGATACATTTTAGTCCTCTTTTTCGCAAATTTTCCCATCGCTGACGCAAAAGGTTTTATTTTGCCTGCCACCCAGTATTTCCTCTTGACAGCAGGTGATAAGCACCTGAAAATCCTCAATTTTTTCAAGCAGATATCTTTGTCTGCCCTCGTCAAGCTCGCTCATAACATCGTCAAGCAGCACAATGGGGGTTTTCCCTGTATGATTTTTAAGTAACTGCGTTTTTGCAAGCAGTAGCGCTAAAACTGCGCTCCTTTGCTGCCCCTGAGATGCAAATTGCCGCGCGCTTTTTTCGTTTATCTTAACCTCTAAATCATCTCTGTGAGGACCATACAGACACGCGCCCGCACTCTGCTCCTTGTATGCATTTTCAGAGAGTTTTTTCTTAAAAATGTTACAAAGCTCTGCCTCGTCAATGTCGGCATTTTCACAAACTGTGCATTTGTATTCTATATCAAGGCTCTCAGTTTGCCCTGCCATATCATAAAAACAACTTTGTGCGGGATTAAGCAGCCTTTTTAATAGCTCAATTCGGCTTTTTATAATGCTCGCTCCAAAAAGCGCAAGCTGCTCGTTCCATATTTCAATAACAGAAGTCTCTGCCTCATCTCGAAGCAGCGCATTTTTCTGCGAAACAATTCTGTTATACCGAGAAAGGCTCTTTGCATATGCAGGAAAAAGCATACATAAAAGGCTATCGCAGTAATTTCGTCGGTTTATAGGTCCCGCTTTGATAAGTTCCAGGTCGTCGGGTGAAAAAACCGTCATCGGAACGGCTCCAAGAAGTGCTCTTTGGGTAGAATACTTCTTTTCTCCGCGCAATACCTTCTTAATTGGTTTGTCTGAGCCTGTATCACAACCGATAGAAAGCCGAATTTCCTCATCACTGTCGCAAAATTTTGCACCTATATAATATGAATTTTCTTCAAAAGCACAAATTTCCTTGTCGGTAGCTCCTCGAAAGCTTTTGTTACCCGATAAAAGCCAAATTGCCTCTAAAAGATTAGTTTTACCCTGAGCATTTTTTCCTAATATTACATTTACATTAGGAGAAAAACTTAATTCTGCTGATTTTATGTTTCTGAAATTTTTTATTTGTGCAGTTTTTAGATACATAACATCATTCCTGCGCCAGAACTACAAATTTTTGTCCGTCTAACTCGACGCTATCCTCAGGATAGAGCTTTTTCTTTCTCATTGTACAGATTTCTCCGTTTACCCGAACAAGTCCATCTTTAATGATTAGCTTAGCTTCTCCGCCGGTGTACGCAATTCCTGCAAATTTTAAGAAACTGTCAAGCTCTATATAAGGAGTGTTGATGTAAATTTTATTGCTCATATTTATTAAGCCTCATAGGAAGTACAAGGAATGTGTAGTCATCGCCCTCGGGCGGAACTATTTTAACGGGATTTTCGGGGCGGTTTAAGCATATAATAACCTCATCGTTCCTGCAGTTTTTAAGCGCTTCCAAAAGATAGCGGTTGTTAAAGCCTATCTCAATATCAGGACCGTCTATTTCTGCGGGAAGACTTTCCTTAATTCTTCCGACAGCGGTTGCGCACTCTATCTGCACTCTGTTATCTGAAAACAGAAGTCTTACGGGATTTATAAGCTTTTCCTCGGTAACAATAGCAACACGCTCAAAACATTCTATAAAAATTCTTCTCTGAATTCTTACATTAGTTGTGCTGGTACTCGGAACGGCTCTTTCGTAATCTAAGAAATCTCCCTCAAGAAGTCTTGAAATAACGGTATAATTGTCTATTTCAAAAATAATGTGCTTTTTAGAAAGGTTTACCGAAATTGTTTCATCATAATCATCGCTTATTATTTTCATAAGCTCGCTTAATGTTTTGCGGGGAACAACAAAGCTTCTCTCACCGTCGTCCTCTATTTTGCGTTTGCAGTGAGCGAGTCTGAATCCGTCAACCGATATTAAATTAAAATAGCCGTTTTTTATGTCAAATTTAGAGCCGGTGTGAACGGGTCTTTGCTCGGTAAGAGCAATAGCAAAGAAGGTTTGATTTATCATATCTCTAAGCTCACCCTGCGACAGGGTAAAATGATTGTCTATGCTAAGAGAAGGCAAATCGGGAAACTCATCGGCAGCAATTCCCATTATTCGAAATTCTGCCTTGCCGCTCTCTATTATGCACATATATTTGTCATCAAGGTCAAAGGAAATTTCATCACCGTCAACCTTCATAAGCAGCTCAAGCAGAAGCTTTGCAGGGAAAATAACATCTCCCTCTCTCAAAACTTTTGCGGGAATTGTTGCAGTGATGCCCATTTCAAGGTCATAGCCTGCTAAAAATAAAGTATTGCCAAAGCTTTTAAGCAGTATTCCCTCAATGGCAGAAATTGCCGATTTCTGGCTGACTGCTCCTATAACCTTTGTAACAGCTGATTTCATATCCTCTTTGTTGACAATTATTTTCAAAGCTGCTCGTCCTTTCTTTTTGTGTATGTGTGTAATATATAAATAGTTATAGTAGTAATAAAGGCGGTGGAAAAGTGGACAACTTTAACTTTTAGCATAGCGCCGCCGAAAAAGACACAAAAGTTTTCCAATTTTGAAGGTTTAAAATTTATGAAAAAGTGAAAAACAAAATGTGGAAAATACAAGAAAAAATTTTTTGTGAAAAACAGAATGTTAATAAAATAATAACTTGTGGAAAAGTGGCAAAATTATGTAAACTAAGGTAACCTTGTGGAAAACTGTGTGGAAACGGTTGAAAAGCCTTAGCTGTTACCTCTGATATTATTGACAATATCAGTAATTAATCGCCTTTTGTGCTGGTCTTTTGCAATAAGCTCCTTAACAGAATTTATAGAGTGGATAACTGTTGTGTGGTCTCTTCCGGAAAATTCTGCGCCGATTGCCTTTTGAGAGAGCTGAGTGGTTTCTCTTAAAACATACATAGCAACCTGCCTTGCCTCGGCAATTTCCTTGTCCCTTTTTTTGCTGCGGATTTCCTCAGGTGTAACACTAAAGGTTTTTGCAATCTCGCTGATAATTCTATCAACAGTTACAGAAACTGGCTGGTCCGAGGTTAAAACATCACGAATTGCGTTTTGAGCAGTTAAAAGTGAAGGCTCTTGAGTTTCAAACAGCTTGTATGCCTGAATTTTCTTGACAACTCCCTCAAGCTGGCGGATATTGCTCTTTAATTTGTTTGCAATAAACTCGCAAACCTCATCGGGAATATGAATATTCAGACCCTCAGCTTTTCTTTTAATAATTGCAATACGGGTTTCGTAATCAGGCGGCTGAATGTCAGCGAGCAGACCCATTTCAAAGCGGTTTCTGACTCTTTCTGTAAGTGACACCATATCCTTTGGAGCTCTGTCTGAGGTAAATACTATCTGCTTGCCCCGCTGATATAGATAGTCAAAGGTGTGGAAAAATTCTTCCTCAGTCTGAGGCTTGCCGATTATAAACTGAATATCGTCCATTAAAAGAACATCGGCGCTGCGGTATTTTTCCTTAAAGGGAGCAATATGGTCAGTAAACGAATGGTCCTGCTTGTTTTTCTGAAGAGCCTCAATAAGCTCTGCGCCAAACTGCTCTGCATTTGTGTAGATAATTTTGGTGTTAGGTCTGCGCCTTTTGATTTCGTTAAAAATAGAATATAAAAGGTGAGTTTTTCCAAGACCCGAGTCACCATACAAAAACAGCGGATTATATGTCTGAGATGGGTTTGTTGCAACCGAAACGCAGGCAGCGTGTGCAAATTTATTTGAAGGACCTACTATAAACGAGGAAAAGGTGTACCTAAAGCCGCCGTTCTGAATAAAGTCCTCATTATCCTCGCCTGCTTTAAGCTGTGGATTTGAGGGACGGAAAAATCCCGGAGGCTCGCTCTTTCCGTCATCAGAAAGGATTTCAAGCTCGATATTAAAGCCGAGCACCTCATAAAAAGCGTCCTTTAAAAGCTTTGAGTACTGCTCAACTATGGTTTTTCTCTGAAAAACGGTTTCAACCCTCAAAACAGCGGTAGTTCCGTCAAGCTTGTCGGGGCGCAAAACCTCTATCCAAAGCTTGAATGCAATGCGGGAAAGCCTGTTTTTATTGACATAATTTACTTTTAAATGGTTTAAAACTAAATTCCAGACATCCGAAAAAGAATCCATTTTTATCCTCCTGAAAGCAAAAAATTGCCGAAATTTTCAAATCCTTTTAATCTTAGTTATTATAACATTTTTAAGCAGTAATTTCAAGTAAAAAACAGTAATTTTTAAGTATAATATATATTATATAGTATAGTTAAATAATAAAAAAGAAGAGTGTAAAAAAATTAATGACACCGAAACCCTTTATATAGTATAAAAAATAAGAAAATAACAAAAAAAACGCATTTTGTAGTTTTGATAAAAAAAATTAAGATTTTGAAAAAAATGAAAATAAAAAAAACTATTGACTTTAAGCGGTCTTATAGGATATAATGCTATATTGCATAAGGATTTATTTCGGGCGGAAATCGAAGCCGCAGTATTTAATTATCCGAGTAAAAGTTTGGGAGGAAAAAATAATGCTTAGAACCTATCAGCCTAAAAAGCTTCAGAGAAAGAAAGAACACGGCTTTATGAAGAGAATGGCTACCAAAAACGGCCGTAAAGTTTTGGCTCGCAGAAGAGCAAAGGGCAGAGCTCGCTTGAGCCACTAAAAAGCCAAGGCCACTTTTATAAGAGTGGTCTTTTTCTCTTTATTGTAAAATTTTGCGTGATAAAAAAGAGAAAAAGGGTTTTTTAAAATGAAAAAAATTAAATCTATCAAACAAAACACGCGTTTTCAAAGGCTTTATAAAAAAGGAGCCTCGTTTGTTTCGCCCTGCTTTGTCTGTTATATCAGAAAGCTCCCTCGCAGTGAGGTATTTTTAGGGCTTACTGTTTCTAAAAAAATCGGAAAAGCAGTAGAGCGAAACCGCGCAAAGAGGGTTTTGCGCGAGGCAGTAAGAGAGGCTGTAAAATGCGGACTTTCGGGATGTGAAATGCTTCTTGTTGCAAGAGGTAAAACCCCTTTTATTAAAAGCACCCGCGCCTCAAAGGAGCTTTGTGAAATTCTTAAAAGGGAAGGCTTCTTAAAGTCGCAGCAGGAATTATGAAAAAGCTGATTTTAAAGCTCATAATGCTTTACAGAAAAAAGATTTCCCCGCTAAAAAAGCCTTGCTGCCGCTTTCGCCCCACCTGCTCGTCTTATGCGCTTAAGGCAGTAGAAAATCACGGAGCCTTTTTAGGCTCTCTTATGGCGATTGCAAGAATTATCCGCTGCAATCCTTACTGCCGCGGCGGGTATGACCCTGTTCCCGACCATTTTACACTTATGAGTGGTGTCGGGAAATACAAAGAACCCTCGGTTTGCGATAACTGTGAAAAAAGAGCTGTTTGTGACGGGAGCCAGTGCCTCCTTCCGCCGACAGCAACAAAATAAAGGAGATGCGATATGAACTGGATTATGAACATAATCGGCTATCCTCTTGGATGGATTATGTGGGCAGCCTTTAAGGTAATTCCCGTTTATTCGATAGCGCTTATTATATTTACCATTATTGTCAGAGCCGCTATGCTTCCGCTTTCAATAAAGCAGCAGAAAAACACGGCTCATGGAGCGCTTTTCCGTCCCAAGATTGATGAAATCAATAAAAAATATGCCAATAACCGTGAAAAGGCTCAGGAAGAGATAAACAAGCTTTACGAGCGTGAGGGTTATAACCCCTTCGGCGGCTGCTCAAGCCTTTTTATCCAGCTTCCTATCCTTTACGGATTTATTGATGTTGTTTACCGTCCCATGACACACATTCTGCGTCTTCCTAAGGATGTAATTGCAACCGTTCAGAGCGTTCTTGAAAAGGCTGGAGTTGATTTTTCAACCAATCGCGCTATGGATATAGAAATGCAGATGATGGGCTATGTCGATAAATACAAGGATGCGCTGATTGACGGCGTAGGTGCAGACACCTACGAGAAAATAGCAAGCCTTGATATGAGCCTTTTCGGTGTTATCAATCTTGGCGAAATGCCCACCTGGGGACTTAACTGGCTTATTTTAATTCCTCTGTTCTCACTCATTACAGCTCTTGCATCTTCCTTTATTTCTATGAAGATGACAGGTCAGAGTATGGATGGTCAGGGCAAGGGCTGCAACTATGCTATGGTTTTCTTAATGCCATTTGTGTCGGCATACTTTAGCTTTATTGTTCCCGCAGGAGTTGGTCTTTACTGGATAATATCCAATATCGTTTCATGCGCTCAGAGCGTTGTTCTTAAAAAGCTCATTACCCCCGAAAAGGTTGCAGAGCAGCTTGCTCGCGACAAAGCTAAGGGCAAGAAACAGAAAAAATCAAAAATGATGCAAAGGCTGGTTGAGGCTCAAAAGCAGCAGGCAGAGATGCAGCAGGGTGCGCTTTCCGAGCAGGAGAGAAGGCAGCTTGAAAACAAGCAAAAGGCCATAGAAAACGCAAGCAAAACAAAGGGTATGTCTGAAAAGGAAAGAATTGCCGAGGCAAGGCGCAGATATGCCGAAAAATACGGTGACGATGTAGAATAATAGGTTAATAATGCGCAATAGTGCGCAAAGAGATACAGCGGCAGCGCGCCGCTTAAGGAGAGGTTAAATTAAATGGAACTTACTTTCAGTGCAAAAACCGTAGACCTCGCGGTTGCTGCTGCAGCAGAGCAGCTTAAAATTGATGCGGACAAGGTTCGCTATGAGGTTATCGAGGAGGGCAAAAGAAGCCTTTTTGGCAGCAAAGATGCTGTTATTCGTGTCATTAGCTCAGAAAAGAGCGCAAGAGTGAAAGCGTTTATAGAGGAAATCGTTAAAAATTTCCCTCTTGAAGGAGTAGAGGTTGAGGTTACCGAGGAGGAGCAGACCCTGAAGGTCGAAATTTTGGGCGAAGAGGCTTCCTACCTTATTGGCAGAAGAGGAGAAACCTTAAATTCCCTTCAGTACCTTGCAGGTCTTGTCGCAAATAACGGCGAGGAAAAATACAGCCGCATTACCCTTAACATTAACGGATACCGTGAAAAGAGAGAAAAGACACTTGAGGCTCTTGCCCGCCGCCTTTCAAATCAGGTTTTAAGAAGCGGAAGAAGCACAACCTTAGAGCCTATGGCTCCCTATGAGAGAAGAATTATTCATGCAACCGTTCAGGGCATAGAGGGCGTCAGCTCAACATCTATTGGTGACGAGCCTAATCGCAGAGTTGTCATATCCAGCGACAATCCCCGCCCCCGTCGTGACTCAAGGAAAGATGGCAGACGACAGGGCCGCGGCGGCAGAAATAACACCGCCCCCAGAAGAGAGAGCGGCGACAGCCTTATTAAAGATGATTTTCTCAACTCAAGCTCCACTATTGAGGGGCTTAAGAGAGAAAAGGAGCTGCGGGATGCCGCGCTGCCCCTTTACACCAAGGTCGAATTAGACTAAAATACAAGAAATTGCTTGGTAATAGCTATAAACCACAATATATTGTGATTTTGCCATTATAAGCGATAAAACGACGGCATATCCACAGATATGCCGTTTGTTATCTCTATAGAGAGGAGAGATGTGTGATGCAGCAAAATGCGCAAACAATAGCCGCCATTTCAAGCGGTTCAAACGCGGCTGCGGTGGGAATGGTGCGCCTTTCAGGTGAAAAGGCAATAGAAATAGCTGATAGAGTTTTTAAGGCGCAATCGGGAAAAGCCTTAACCTCTGCGCGCGGCTACAGCGCACATTTTGGCAAGGTTTTTGATGCTCAGGGAGATTTTGACACTGCAGTTGCCCTTGTGTTCCGCGCTCCCAAAAGCTACACGGGCGAGGACACCGTTGAAATCACCGTTCACGGCGGCGTTTATCTTACCCGCCGCCTGCTTCGTGCCGCAGTTTCTGCGGGAGCGCGGTTAGCTCAGGCGGGAGAATTTACAAAAAGAGCCTTTTTAAACGGAAAAATGAGTCTTTCGCAAGCCGAGGCAGTAACTGCGCTGATTTCGGCGCAGGGAGCAGAACAAGCAAGAGCCGCTCTCGCAGTCAGCGAGGGTAGGCTCAACCGCGAAAGTGAAAGTATTTGCGGTGAGATAGTCGCCCTCTTAGGTCAAATTTCCGCATACTGCGACTATCCCGACGAGGATATTGTAGATGTTTCACGTGAAACACTCGAAAAAACCCTCAGCAACATTCTCTCACAGATAAACACTATGATAGAAGGCTTTGACAAGGGGAGAGTTATTTCAGAGGGAGTTGACACCGCTATTGTAGGAAGTCCCAATGTCGGTAAATCCACTATTATGAATATGCTTTCGGGCTATGAAAAGAGCATAGTTACCGATATTGCGGGCACAACCCGTGACATTGTTGAGGACAGTGTTCGTGTGGGGGATTTTGTGCTACGCCTTTCGGACACAGCGGGAATAAGAAAAACCGCCGATGTTGTTGAGGCGGTAGGAGTAGAGCGGGCGAGAAAGAGAATGGAGAGCGCTGCGCTTATTCTTGCGGTGTTTGATGCGTCACGACCTCTTTCGAGCGAAGATTTAGAGCTGATTTCAGCGGCAAACGGCAAAAACGCCGTTGCGGTTATAAATAAAGACGATTTGGAGCCTAAAATAGATGAAAAGCCGATAAGACAAGGCTTTGAGAGGGTTGTCCGCATTGCGGCAGCGGAGGGCAGAGGTGCACAGGAGTTGTCGGGTACTATCTCGGCGGCGCTCGAGGAGTACCACCTCTCTGAGGATGCTCAGCTTATCATAAACGAGCGCCAATATGACTGCGCACTTCGGGCACAAAAGGAAATCGAGGCAGCGCTTTGCGCTGCGCGCGAGGGACAAGAGCCGGATATGCTCGGCATACTTTTAGAGGAGGCGCTGCGCGCCCTTTCAGAGCTTTCGGGCAAATCGGCAACCGAAGCGGTTGTAAACGAGATATTTTCTAAATTCTGCGTAGGTAAATAGTAGATACAAGGGGAAAGAACAATGAGAGATTACTCTGTTGCGGTTATAGGCGCGGGGCACGCGGGTGTTGAGGCTGCTCTTGCGGCAGCCAGACTCGGCGAGAAAACCGCGCTCTTTACAATAAATTTAGACGCAATAGCCAATATGCCCTGCAACCCCTCTATCGGCGGAACTGCAAAGGGTCATTTAGTTCGTGAAATAGATGCGCTGGGCGGCGAAATGGCAAAGGTTGCCGATAAAACCTTTCTCCAGAGCCGTATGCTCAACCGAGGAAAAGGTCCCGCTGTTCACAGTCTGCGTGTTCAGTCGGACAGAGTGCGTTATCACGCCGAGATGAAGCACAGGGTCGAGTGCGAGCCCAATATTGATATAATTCAGGCTGAAATTGTTGAGATACTGTTTGAAAACGGCAGAGCGGTGGGCGTTGTAACCTCACTCGGCGAGCGCTACGGCGCAAAGGCGGTTATAATCGCCTCGGGTACATATCTTAAGGCTACCATTCACGTCGGTGAGGCGAGCATTGAGAGTGGCCCAGACGGGCATTTAGCCGCAAACAGACTTTCAAAAAGCTTAGAGGCGGCAGGAATTACCCTGCGCCGCTTTAAAACAGGAACTCCTGCGAGAGTTCACCGCCGTAGCATTGATTTTTCCCGCTTAGAGGTGCAGGAGGGGGACGAGCCTATCGTTCCTATGTCCTTTGAAACTTGCTGCGAGCTTAAAAACAAGGTCGTATGCCACATTGCATACACAAACGATAAAACCCACCAAATCATTCGCGGAGCGCTTTCCCGCTCTCCGCTCTATTCGGGTAGAATTCAGGGTGTTGGACCGCGCTACTGCCCCAGCATAGAGGACAAGGTGGTGCGTTTTTCTGAAAAACCCCGCCATCAGCTTTTTATCGAGCCTATGGGCGAGGACACCGAGGAAATGTATCTTCAGGGAATGTCCTCGTCGCTTCCCGTCGATGTGCAGGAGAAAATGTACCGCTCTATCGAGGGGCTTGAAAATGTCCAGATAATGCGAAACGCATATGCCATAGAATACGATTGCTGTGACCCCACCGAGCTTTTCCCAAGCCTTGAATTTAAAGCTGTGCGCGGACTTTATGGTGCGGGACAGTTTAATGGCACCTCGGGTTACGAGGAAGCCGCCGCTCAGGGCCTTGTTGCGGGCATAAATGCCGCCCGAGCAGTTAAAGGTCTTGAGCCGATAATATTCCCCCGAACTCAAAGCTACATCGGAACGCTGATTGACGATATTGTCACCAAAGGCTGCACCGACCCTTACAGAATGATGACCTCGCGCTCGGAATACCGCCTTTATTTAAGGCAGGATAATGCCGATTTGCGCCTTTTGCCATTAGGGCACGAGATAGGTCTTGTAAGTGACGAGCGCTACGAGCGCTTTTGCGAGAAAAAAAGGCAGATAAGCGAGGAAATTGCCCGCTTAAACAAAACGGGAATTGCGCCCTCTGATGAGCTTAACGAGCTGCTTGTTTCACGTGAAACATCTCCTATTCAGAATGGAGCCACCCTCGCAGACCTTATCCGCCGCCCGCAGATAAGCTACCGCGACCTTGCTCCATTTGATAAGCAGCGCCCGAATTTGAGCGCTGAGGTGCAGGAGCAGGCAGAAATAGAGATAAAATACGAGGGATATATAAAAAAGCAGGCGGCGCAGGTTGAGGAGCTGCATAGGCTTGAGAAGCGCCGACTTTCGCCCGACCTTGATTACCGCACCGTTACAGGACTTAGGCTTGAGGCGGCAGAGAAACTTAATAAGATAAAGCCGCTTTCCATAGGTCAGGCGGCGGGAATATCGGGCGTAAACCCCGCAGATATTGCAGTTTTGATTATAAGAATGGGCGAGGAGGGAAAAGAGTGAGAGAACAGACTATTCTGCCTTTTGACAGAGAATATCTCACAAATACCGCAAAAAGCGCGGGCTTTGAGCTGAATAACAAGCAGCTTGAGCTTTTCGAGCGCTATTACAACGAGCTCTTGGAGTATAACCAAAAGGTAAATCTCACTGCAATAACCGACCCGCACGGTGTCGCCGTCACCCATTTTGTCGATAGCCTCACGCTGCTGAGAGCCGATATAAAAGAGGGCGCAAAAATGGCAGATATCGGCGCAGGAGCAGGCTTTCCGTCTGTCCCCGCAAGGATATTCCGCCCGGATATAGAGCTTACCCTCATTGATAGTCTGAATAAAAGAATAACATTTTTAAACTATCTTTCAGAAAAGCTTTCTATTCCTATTACCGCGCTGCACGCGCGCGCCGAGGAGGCGGGCAGACAAAAAGGGCTGCGGGAGCAGTTTGATGTTGTCTGCGCAAGAGGGGTTGCAAAAATTTATCTTTTGTGTGAGTACTGCCTGCCGCTACTGAAAGTTGGCGGCAAGCTTGTTTTGATGAAAGGCCCTGAGCCTGAGGAAGAAATAAAAGAGGCAAAAAAGGCACTTTCCGAGCTTTGCGGAAAAGTAATAAAAGTTGACAAATTCACCCTGCCCGACCAAAGCGGCAGAAGCCTTGTTATCATTGAAAAAACATCGACAACTCCCGCCAAATACCCAAGGCAATCCGCAAAAATCTCTAAATCTCCGCTGATTTAGCGGGAAAAAAGATAAAAACGCGGCGAAATCTGCGACCGAAAGGTTTAGCGTCTATGCATAATTTGTGTTATTCTTGCAGTAGAAGCTAAAAATGGGAGGACGCATAAATGAAAATTGCCGCAAATAAGATGGGTTTTGAGAAAAACCGAGTTGTGAGCATAAAGCTTGAGTGTATTCGTGTAAATTCAGCGCAGCCGCGTGAGCGCTTTGACAGCGCCGCAATAGAGCGGCTTGCCCAAAGCATTGAGCAGAACGGACTTTTGCAGCCACTCTCGGTGCGGCGAAGTGGCAGGGGCTACGAGCTTATTGCAGGCGAACGCAGAATGAGGGCGTTGCGCTCATTAGGGTACGACTGTGCGCCCTGCATAATAGTCGATGCCGATGAGCAAAAATCGGCAATTCTTGCCATTATTGAAAATATTCAGCGTGAAGACTTAAATATATTCGAGCAGGCTCAGGGGATAGAAAAGCTCATTGAACGCTGGGGTGTCACTCAGGCAGAGGCGGCTGCAAGGCTCGGTCTTTCCCAGTCAGCAGTTGCAAACAAGCTGCGCCTTTTGCGTCTTTCTGAGTCAGAGAGGCGCCTTATAACCGAAAAGGGGCTCAGCGAGCGGCACGCACGCGCACTCCTTCGCATTTCTGACAGCGAGCAGCGCCGCCGCGCGCTGTCTTATATAACCGCCTACAGCTTAAACGTCAGCCAGACCGAAAAATATATAGAAAAGATGCTAAAAGAGCCTCAGCGCGGGGGAACAAGGCTTGTGTTTAAGGACTTGCGTATATTTGTAAACACCATAAATAAGGCGGTTGAAACTATGCGCAGCTCGGGGGTTATGGCAAGCACCGCCAGAGGAGAAACCGAGAGCTATATTGAGTATACTATCCGTATCCCCAAGCCGTGCGGTGCGCAAAAGTAATGGAGGAGTTTTTTGGAAAAGATTTGCTGCTTTACGGGTCATAGAAATCTCCCTAAAGAAATAGAAGACGAGCTCTTTAATGAGCTTTACAAAACGCTTGAAACACTTGTGGAGGAAGGTTTTAGCATCTTCCGCGCCGGCGGAGCTGTCGGCTTTGACAGAATGGCGGCAGATGCCGTTATTGCGCTGCGGCAAAAAATGCCGCATATAAAGCTACATATCTATGTGCCCTGCCTTGACCAGAATAAATTCTTTTCAGAGGCCGAAAAAGAGTATTACATGGCTCAGCTCAAGTCGGCAGACAAGATTTTCTGTATCTCAAAGAGCTATTACAAGGGCTGTATGTTAGAGCGCAACCGCGCAATGGTAAACGGCGCAGATGCCTGCATAGCTTATGTCCGCCGCGAGAGCGGAGGCAGCGCCTACACAGTAAAATATGCTAAAGCAGAGAATTGCCGCGTTATCTTACTTTGATAACGCGGTTTTTTGTATAATAATGAATAATGTAGGGGACGGCGCCTTCAACGTCCCGCCAAATTTTGCATAGAATATATTTCAATATTGCGGGGCAAATTAAAAGTCGGCCGATTTATTTAAGGCGTATAGCGAAATTTGTCAAAAATCCTCATTTAAATTTTTTTGTTCTTTACAGAATGACTTTTGGTTGTTATAATAAAAATATATCTTGATAAAGGAACAGATGTATGGGAAAAATTATCGTTTTGGCAAATCAAAAGGGCGGTGTCGGCAAAACAACCTGCGCAGTTAACGTTGCGGCGGGTATTGCTGCGCTGGGAAAAAGGGTGCTGCTTGTGGATATCGACCCGCAGGGCAACGCCACCAGCGGCCTTGGAATAAATAAAAAGAGCGTTCTTCGCTCTGCCTATGAAATGCTATGTTCGGGCGCGGGAGCAGCCGAGGCAACTGTTAAAAATGTCTGCAAGAATTTAGATGCAATTCCCTCGAGCTTAAACCTTGCTGGAGCGGAAATCGAGCTTGCGGCGCAGGAGGGCAGAGAGGCAAAGCTTAAAAAGGCTCTTTCTTTAGTGCGTGAGCAGTATGACTACATATTTATTGACTGCCCGCCCTCTCTCGGTGTGCTGACAATCAATGCGCTCTGCGCCTGCGATAGCGTGCTTATCCCCATTCAGTGTGAATATTATGCGCTCGAGGGTCTTTCTCAGCTTATGAACAGTGTGCGCACCATAAAGAGAATTTACAACCCCACCATCGGCATCGAGGGTGTTGTGCTGACTATGTATGATGGTAGACTTAACCTTACCGTTCAGGTCGCAAATGAGATAAAGAAATACTTCCCCAACAAGGTTTATAAGACCGCTATCCCGAGAAATGTCCGCTTGTCTGAGGCACCAAGCTTTGGAAAGCCTATTATATATTACGATGCGGCTTCCCGCGGAGCTAAGGCTTATATGGAGCTTTGCGCTGAAATAATTGCAAAAAATCGATAATATATAAACAAATAGTATACAGATAATTAAATATTACAAACTGTAAAGGAGTTAAACCGAAATGGCAGCAAAAATAGGAGGCCTCGGAAAGGGGCTTGACGCGCTTTTTCAGGATAACATTATGGAGAGCGATTCAGGGGTAGTAACCTTAAGGCTTTCTGAAATAAAACCCAACCATGAGCAGCCGAGAAAGCATTTTGACGAGCAGGCGCTTTTAGAGCTTGCCGATTCGATAAGGGAGCACGGAGTGCTTCAGCCGCTTATTGTCCGCCCCCTTTTAGGCGGCGAATATCAGCTTATTGCGGGTGAGCGCAGATACCGCGCCGCGCATATTGCAGAGGTTGCCTCAGTGCCCGTTATTATCCGCGAGTTCTCGGATATGGAGGCTATGGAGGTGGCGCTTGTTGAAAACCTTCAGCGCCGCGATTTAAACCCCGTCGAAGAGGGCGAGGGGTACAAAGCTCTTGCCGAGCAGTTTAATTTAACTCAGGCAGAGATTGCCAAAAAGGTTGGAAAATCCCGCTCAGCAGTTGCAAACTCGATGCGCCTTATCGAGCTTCCCGATGATGTCAAGGCTGCCATTTATGAGGGACAGCTTTCAATGGGGCACGCAAGAGCGCTTTTATCGCTTGCGGAGCCTGAGCAAATTTGCGCCGCCGCAGAGCAGGTCATTTCCAAGGGTCTTTCGGTAAGACAAACCGAGCAGATGGTATCAAAGCTGCAAAGAACACCCAAAGCACCCGTCGCAAAGGTAAAGGCTCCGAGCTTTTACAAGGAGCTTGAAATTGCGCTTGAAAAAACCTGGGGCAGAAAGATTAGAATTAACCCCACCACCGAGAACGCAGGCAGCCTTACCGTCGATTATTTAAGCCGCGAGGACCTTATTGAGCTGACAGAACGCCTGACGGGCAAGAAAATCGACGATAGCGAGTTTTAATAAACTATTTGTATTATACAAATAATATATTACATACAGTAAACAGATAACAACAAAAACACCATACAAGTAGTAATATCTAAATAGAATATAACAAAAAGTAAACCCCCGCCGAGGAAAACGGCGGGGGATATTTGCTATTATTTCTCTATTTTCAACCCTTTTATATACTCCCCATACGGAGTTTCGGTATCAAATAAAACCTTTCCGTGGTAGCTTTCCTCGCGGCGTGGCACTTTGTAGTCGCCGTACTGCTGAGAGAGCAGCTCGTCGAAGCCTGCGGGGCATTTTAGCACAAGGTGCTCAAACGGGAAATCAACCGCGCTTTCAAAAATCGAGCGGCGCCACCAGAAGCGGGGGTTGTTGGGGTCAAAGCTCAAGGGGGCTACCCGCCTTGTAGCCTCTGCGCTGTGCTCGCGGCAAATGTTCTCCATTTTAATATACTGCTTTTCGCTCTTATAAAAAACCGAAATAATTTTTGCCGCCGCTCTCTTTAAAAGAGATAGAGCAGAGCGGTTTTTACTTGCCGAAATGCGAGCCGAGTTGTTTAAAAGTCGGTTAAGAGAATTTAGGCGGCGGCACTGAGCTTTAAAAACCGCCTCGTTGTTGGGGACAGAGTCGAGCGGGAAAATATCAATAAAAATTCCCTGATTAAAGGGTACTTTCAGCGCCTCGGCGGGCAGAGCCGCGGTAGTGAGCGAATTTCTCAGCTGAGCATGGCCGCGAAAGTAACCCTTGTCGGTGTAAAAGGTCTGAAAAAAGTAAGGGTGCTCAAATTCATTTGGGGCAACGGCGCAAAGTCTGTCAAAATCTTCGCGCAGCATCATAATGTCAATATCATCGTCCCAAGGGATAAAGCCGCCGTGGCGAACTGCGCCGAGCAGAGTTCCGCCCGAGGCAAAGTAGGGGATATTATACTTTTCGAGCACACAAAGCAGCTTTTGCAAAAGGTTAAGCTCGACTGCCCACACCTTTTTAAGCTCGGGGCGAATTTCATTAGTCATTTTAAGAGTCCTTTTTTGAAAATTTTTGTTTAAGCTTAGAAAGCTCGGCAAACACAATTTCATCGCGGGTTATAAACAGACCTGCAATGTAAATGACAGCGCCGACCAGCACCTGAGTTATCAGAGCGGCGGGGGTGTGCCAATTTCTGCCGATAACAACAACCGCGGCAAGCATACACGATGCAACAGCAACATACTTGATAGCCGCCTTAAAGATATCCCAGATGGTAAGATATTCCCGCATCAGCCTAATATACATAAGAGCAATGATTCCCTCGGCGGCAAGCGACGAAACAACCGCGCCGTAGCTTTTAAAAATGGGGATAAGTATAAGGTTTAAAACGAAGTTTACGGCGGCACCGATAAGTATAACCTGGTTAGCGCGTGCGCGCTGACCGCTCGGAGTGAGATACAGCGAGCCTATGATGTTGCTGATTCCGATAATAAAGACAATAGGAGAAAACAGCATAATTACAGGTGCGACCTTGTCGTAGCCTTCGCCGAAAAACAGCGGCACAAAGTTTCTTGCGCAGCCGACAAGCCCGAAAATCATAGGCATCGAGATAAGGCTCATAAACTGAAAGGACTTGCGAATGTATTTCTTTATGCTTTCGTCCTTGCCCTGCCCGTATAGGTAGGTAATCCTCATTCCCACAATGACGTTTAATGAGGTAATAATGGTAAGCAGCAGATTTATAATCTTGTGACCCAGCTCGTAGTAGGCGTTTTCAAGGTTATCTCGGGCAAGCACACCGAGCATTGTTCTGTCAAGAACGGTGTAGATAGACGATGCAATAACGGGAATAAAGTAAACAAAAATTTGCCGAAAATGCTGAATAAGGTTTATTGAGCGTCGGTCTATCGGCGATAGGTATTTGCAAACCCTTGGAATGGTCAAAAGGTTTGCGAGCAGGGCGCTTGCTGTCTGAATAAAAATGTAGAGAGTAAGGTCACCCGGCTTGCGCACAAACAAAAAGATGCAAACCACCGACAGCGCCTTGATGATAAAGTTTCTCACCATCAGGGTACGGAAATCCTCCATTGCCTGCAAAAACCAAGTAAAATCAAAAGCCACCGACAGTATCATAGCCCCGAAGGCAAGATAGCTTGCGATGTTTTCTCCGTTTATAGCAACCGCGATAAGATATGCGATAAGGCACAGTGCCGTTGTAATGGCTCTTATTATGGTAAGCTCCCAAAAGGTGTGGCTGCAAAGGGTGCGGTCATTTCGCGAGATGGAAACCTCGCGCGCGCCGTATGCGCTGATTCCAAGGGCGGCAAAGAGTGCAAAATATGTCGCGATGGAGTTGGCATAGCTGTAAAAGCCTATGAAATCCGCCTGCAAAACACGCGAAACATAGGGCATTGTTATAACGGGAGCTAACAGTGAAAACAGCTGAAATATTGTGTTGTAAACATAATTTTGCTTTATGCTTTGCTCAGCCACCCCTTCACTCCTTCCCAAAGTTTTTCAAAAAATCCTTCCTCGCCCAATGATGCAAAATAGGAAACTATGAAAATAGTAATCATAGCAAAGGGCATATTGGTTATAAATAACATTCCAAAGAATATAAGAGCAAACAAGAGAGTAGACAGCCGATCGCCCTTGTCGGTGCAGAACACCGCCTTTACAGAGGAGAGCAGATAGAAAAGTGTAAGCCACAGCCCGCCCTCTGCCGCCAAAACGGCAATGCCCATGCTCAGACCGTCGTTGTAGCGGTAGGCGTACTCAAAATTGGCAATAACGGCGCTGTCATTGTAGTAGCCTGCGCCGAAAATCGGATTTTGCGCAAATGCCGCAAGGGCAGCTTGAAAATCATCGAGCCTTATATAGAAAGAGGGACTTTGAGCCTTGTCCCAAAGTATAAGCGCGGCAAAGGCGACAGCAATAACTGCCCCCAAAACCTTAGCAAGGGTAACAAGGCGGCTCTTGTTTTCCCAAAACAGAAATTTTAATATAAATGCGGCCGCCGCAAGCAGCAGAGCCTTTGCCGAAAAGGTAGTAACGCAGGTAATGGTTAAAATTATAATGCGCGAGCGGCTGAAATTTTTCCTCAAAAACAGCTCGGCAGCAAGCGAAACCGAGAGAAAAGCCGCAAACCCCGGCGCTTCTGGGAAAATGCCGCAGTTTCGCATAAAGGTCTGCCCAAAGAAGTTTATCTCCTGCGCCTCGTAAAGCAAATGAAAATATGTGTTGATAACGCGCTCCTCTTCCGCCCACCAGACACGCACCTGTGAGGTAGGGGACAAAAAGCCAAACATGGTTCCCAAAATATACAGTACAAGCGAAACGGCTGAGAGCACCACCAAAATGTCCGAAAGATATAAAATCAGTCGGCTCTTTTCCTCGCGCGTTTTTAAAAGCGAAAGATAAAGAATACTTAGACAAAAGGGGATTAGCAGATATAAAACCGTTCTAATGAGATTATAGCGGGTAAAAAACATAAACACCACCAGAAACACCGCCATTGCGGCAGCTCTGTAAATGCCGCGCTGCCGTATTTCGGTAAATCGTAGTGCCAGAAGTACACCCAAAATGACTATAAATATACGCGAAAAGGTGTTGCTTTGCGCCTCGGTAAAAAGCGCCCACATACTGCTGTATAAAACCGTAGAGAGCATAAGCAGATATTCAAAAACCGTAATTACACTCGTTTTCTTTAAAGTCATGATGGGTCCTCCTCCGCTTTTTTAATTGCGCGTTTTATAAATTCGCCGCTGCGCACAAGCGCGCCCGCCTTTAAAGCGTTTTCCCGCAGCATAAGGTACTTTTCCTCGGAAACAGAGCTCAGCGCGCGCTCTAAATCACTTAGACTGTCGATGCAAATTCCAAGAGAGTTTTCCCTGATAAAGTCAGCGAGCGCCGCCTCCGACCAAATTATAATCGGCAGCCCCGCCGCAAGATATAAAGATGCCTTGTGCGGATTGTTGATTTTAAGATACTCGCCCGTCACTCCCGTGCAGGTATCAGTGCTATCGCCGTCCCACACAAGTCCAAAGCTTCCATCGAGCGCACTGACAAGTGCCTCGGGGGCAAACGAGCCGCAGTAATTAAAGCGGTGCCCGCGGCTTTTGTCAAAGTTGCCACCGTAGACATTAAATTTAGAGCCGCCGCTCTGTTTAAGCTCGTACAGATAGCCGCTTTTATCGGGGTCAAGATTTCCCGCAAGGCAAACAGTGTGTGAAAATTCCCGCAAGACATCGGGCGCAGGGCAGAGATAATCGAAAACACCAAGCTCAATGAGCCGAGAGGAGCTAATGCCAAACTTGTCGCATATGTGCCTTTTCATACTCTCGTTGTGAACAATTATGCGAGCGCAAAGTTTTAAAAGCCGATTTTCAAGCTCTGCCGATTTTTTATCACGCATAAACCGCGCAGACTCCAAATCGTGAATAACTAATATAATTCTGAAAGCCTTTTTCTCTAAAACCGAGAGTAAAGTTGGCATAAATTTAGGGTTAAAAAAGCTGTAAATGGGTGATTGCAGAATGATTTCTGCTCCGTTTTCTAAAGACCGCAGTTTTTTTAAAAGCCGCAAAAAGTGGGGAATTTTATCAAAACTAAAACTTTCTGCAATATTAACAGGCTCAAAATCCTCATTTTTTAATACCGTGAGTATATCACTCTTGGCTTTATACCCCGCGTTTAATGTATTTTGAGGAATTTCAGTTAAAACATATTTGCCGCACTGCTCAAAAAACCGTTGTAAAGCGCCTGATGAGAGAGTTATGTCAAATCCTGCCGCTGCAAGCTGTGAGCAGGTGTCGGGTCGCTTAGTGGTGTTCGCCTTACTGAGAATTTGCTCTGCCCAAGCCTCGGCAGATTCGTTAAGGCTTATAAATTCAACCAAATCGCTTGCTGCCGCCTCGCGCGGGATAACTCCATTGCTTGCAAAGCAAGACAGTCCCGCCGCCTGCGCCTCTAAAAGCGAAATACCAAGCCCCTCAAAAGCGCTTGGGAACACAAAGAGGTCGAGGGCGGATAAAATGCGCGGTATGTCAGTGCGTACACCCAAAAATGAAACATTACCCTCGATTTTAAGGTCTTTAGCCTTTTGCCTGAGCTTTGCCTCGTCCTCGCCGCCGCCGACAAGCAGTAGATGTGCGTCAGAGCGCCGAGCAAGAATAGCTTTGAAGATATCAAGCAAAAAGAGCTGATTTTTTTGTCTGTGCAGCCTGCCGATGTTTCCGACAATGAGCTTATCTGAAATAGAAAGCTCTCGCCGAACCTCATCGCGCGCCGCTTTTGAAAAAGCAAAGGCCTTGCAATCAATGGCGTTGGGAATTATCCTAAACCTATCTGAGCGCTGCAGCCTTTTGCTGAAAAACCAGTCAGCCGCAAGAGAGCTGCACGCCCAGAAATGGGTGGCATAGCGCGCTATAAAAGGGCGGTTTAGGCGGTGTAGCAGACCACGTGCAAAGCTATCCATATTTTGTGCATTGTGGCTGTGGATAATTCGGCAGCCAATGCCGAATTTTTTAGCCACTTTTAAATAATCGATGTTTGCAAGGCTGCAAACATTAACCCAAACGGCGCAGTAATCCCCGGCGTGCGCCTTAAAAAAGGCATAAAGCTCGCGGCGGTATCGCGCCGCGTTGCGGCTTCGGGCGCAGATTCTAAAAACATTGCCACCAAGCGCGCGGATTTCTTCTTCAAAGGCGACAGTTTCTGTGTTGCATAAAAAGTCAAACTGCACCCGCTCGCGCGAAAGGGCGCGGTAATATGTCATCAAAAAGCTCTCAATGCCGCCGTACATTTCGGTCATTCCGAAAACGAGAACCTTTTTCACTCTGCCGCCGCCTTCCGCTTAAAATTTTCCACCCTATATTTTACTATAAACCTCCCCACTTGTCAATTTCACCCATCACTTTCAAAGTTGGGTATACAAATGGGCAAAAAGAGAAAATAACTTACAAGAAGTATAAAAAGAAAAGCTCCCTACAGGGAGCTTTTTTAGCTAATTTTCAGAAATATCAAGTCCTGCAAAAAACGCGTCGTATTCGCAGGAATAAATTTTTTTAAGCTCAATAATAACGCTTGCGCGGATATTAAGCTCGCCTACTTCGTATTTTGCATATGTGCTTCTGCCAATATCGCAACCTCTGCGCTGCAGCTCGGCGCAAAGCTTTTCTTGAGAAATACCCTTTTTCAAACGAAGCTTACGGAGATTATCGCCCATATTTCGGTCGCGTCTTATTTTCTGCTCCATCTACTTTACCTCACACAATATAATTGACCAGTATTGGTTGCAACTAATTATATTGTATGCTATACTGATTAAAAATATTGTCCGTTATATTGGTCAATAGTAGAAGTGGGGAAAAATAGGAATGAGCTGTAATTTTGTAAAAGGAGCTGTATGTAGTATTTTTGTGTTGGTGTTGATGATTTATTTCGTGTCTTGCATAGAGAGTGAAAAAGGGGCGGAGCAGGATAATCAAAGCAGCATCCCTGTTTTTTCAGAGATAAACAACGGATTTACGGCAAAAGAAACGGCGGATTGTGAGGAGAGTATTTATAAAATAGAATTTGAGTTTAGGATGTTATCAAATGACAGTGTGGGAAATCAGTGGGAAAAAACTGTATATATAAATGATAGAGAGATAAAAAACGGCGAAACGATAACCGTAAAGCGAGCAGAGGAAGTTGCTGTAAAGGCTGTGGTTGTTGAATGTGATAATATACCCGATAGAGGTATCGGAACAATTAAGCTGCCTATTGAAGATGGGGAAAGCGGCTTTACAAAGATAACAGTTCGTGAAAATCGCGGGCAGTATTCGGGAAATACGGCACAGTGGGAATTTAGATGTAGTATATCCGCCGTCTATCCATAACAAAAACCCCCTTGAAAAAGGGGGTTTTAAGTCTGAAAACTATTAGAATTCGAGGGATTTTTCGATGTAGGCGGCGACGTCGGCAATCTTTACTCGTTCCTGCTGCATAGTGTCGCGGTCGCGAATGGTAACGCAGCCATCCTCTAAGCTGTCAAAGTCAAAGGTGATGCAGAAGGGAGTTCCGATTTCGTCCTGACGGCGGTAGCGCTTGCCGATAGAGCCAGCCTCGTCAAAGTCAATCATAAATTTCTTGGAAAGCTCAGCGCGCAGAGCCTCGGCAGGCTCGGAGAGCTTCTTGGAAAGGGGCAGAACTGCCGCCTTAAAGGGAGCGAGAGCAGGGTGCAGGTGCATAACCGTTCTGACATCGTTTTTCTCAGCGTCGATAACTTCCTCGTCATATGCGTTGCAGAGGAAAGCGAGGGTTACGCGGTCAGCGCCGAGCGACGGCTCGATAACATAGGGAACATATTTCTCATTAGTTTCGGGGTCAAAATATTCCATAGGCTGTCCGCTGTGGTTCTGGTGCTGGGTGAGGTCGTAGTCGGTTCTGTCGGCAACGCCCCAAAGCTCGCCCCAGCCGAAGGGGAAGAGGAATTCAAAGTCGGTGGTAGCCTTGGAGTAGAAGCAGAGCTCATCGGGGTCGTGGTCGCGAAGACGCAGGCTCTCTTCTTCTATACCGAGATTTAAGAGCCAGTCACGGCAGTATCCGCGCCAGAATTCAAACCACTCAAGGTCGGTGCCGGGCTTGCAGAAAAACTCAAGCTCCATCTGCTCGAACTCGCGGATACGGAAAATAAAGTTACCGGGGGTAACCTCGTTTCTGAAGGATTTACCAATCTGCGCAACGCCGAAGGGAACCTTTTTGCGGGTGGTGCGCTGAATATTTTTAAAGTTAACAAAGATACCCTGAGCGGTTTCGGGGCGCAGATAGATGGTAGAGGAACTATCCTCGGTTACGCCCTGAAAGGTCTTGAACATAAGGTTAAACTTGCGGATATCGGTAAAATCGCACTTGCCGCAAGAGGGGCAGGCGATGTTGTTGTCGCGTATGTAGGCTGCCATCTCGTCGTCGCTCCAGCCGGCGGGATTTATGTCGAGATTGTTCTCGGCGGCATAGTCCTCGATA
>JAXJQH010000137.1:0-5369 GCA_036311245.1 Oscillospiraceae bacterium
GAGCTGCCTCTTTTACCCGGTGTTTACATTATGCGCGACCAAAAGGGCGAAATTATATATATCGGCAAGGCAAAAAAGCTTAAAAACCGCGTTTCTCAGTATTTTCGAAATATTCACTCGCATCTGCCCAAGGTTTACCAGATGGTAATTCGGGCAGATGATTTTGAGCACATTTTGTGCGACAGCGAGTTTGAGGCTTTAGTTTTGGAAGCCAATCTTATTAAGCAGCACACTCCTAAATACAACATCCTTTTAAAGGATGACAAGGGCTATCACTATGTTAAGCTTTCCTCGGGGCAGTATCCAAGAATCAGCGCTGCAAAGCAGTCTGATATGGAAAGCTGCCGCGACGGCTCAAAATTCATAGGTCCATATATGAGCGCCTTTGCAGTAAAGCAAATGGTCGAGGACACAAACCGCATTTTTAAACTACCTACCTGCACAAGGGTTTTCCCTCGCGATTTTAACAAAAAACGCCCTTGTCTACAGCACCATTTGGGGCTTTGCTCTGCTCCCTGCAAGGGAAACATTAGCGAAAAGGAATATACGGCAGTTTTCAGCGATGCGACCGCCTATATAAAGGGCGGCGGCAGCCTTGATATAAAGAGCCTCGAGCGTGAGATGCTGCGTGCGTCCGAGGCGCTTGATTTTGAGCTTGCCGCAAGGCTGCGCGACAGGATACGGGCGGCAGAAAAAATTCGTGAAAATCAGAAAATTTTCATTTCAAGCCGCAGCGCAAACGATTTTGTTGCGCTTTCGGCAGGTGACCAGAAATGCTGCATCTGCGTTTTGCGATACCGCGCGGGCAAGCTTTGTGACAGTGTGCAGCACATATTTGACAATCAAGAAGCCTTTCCCGAAATTCTTTCCTCTTTCCTTGTGCAGTTTTATTCAAAAAGCGATGATATTCCTAAAGAAATCTGCATAAATCTGCAGATAGCTGACAAGGCGCTCTTGGAAAAGCTGCTTTGTGAGCGCAAGGGAGCGCGCGTTACAATAACTGTGCCGCAGAAGGGCGAGCGGCAAAAACTCTTACTGATGGCGCAAAGTAACGCCGCCGAGGGACTCGCGGCAATTTCAAAGATAAGCGGAAGGGAGATTGCCGCACTCGATGAGCTATGCAAGCTGCTTGACCTGTCCGCACCGCCCGCATATATCGAAAGCTACGATATCTCCAATTTAGGCGACAAGTATATGGTCGGCGGAATGGTTGTTTTTGAAAATGGGCGGCCGTTAAAAAGCGCTTATCGAAAATTTACCATCAAGGACCAATTTATTCAGGACGATTACAGCGCCATGCGGCAGGTGATAAGGCGGCGGTTTGAGGAGTATCTCTCGGCAGATGACCGCACGCAGGGCTTTGGCAGACTTCCCGACCTCATTCTTTTAGACGGCGGCCGCGGTCACGTTGCGGCAGTACAGCCCATTTTAGATGAGCTTGGTATAGATGTCCCGCTTTTCGGAATGGTCAAGGACTCTCGCCACAGAACCCGCGCCATAACAGGAAACGAGGAAATTTCTATTTCATCAAACAAAAGCGCCTTTACCTTTGTAAGCCGACTTCAGGACGAGGTTCACAGATACACTATTTCATTTGAGAAGGCAAAGCATAAAAAGGCAGCCTTGGAAATGAGCCTTATGCAAATAGATGGCATTGGAAAAGCAAAGGCCACCGCCCTGCTTTCGCACTTTAAAACTATAAAAGCAATTCGCGAGGCAAGCTGCGAGGAAATATGCGCTGTGCGCGGCTTCTCCCCCGCCCTTGCAAAAAAAATAAAAGAACACCTTTCTCAGTAAAAAAGCTGCTGCACTAAACGTGCAGCAGCTTTTTGTTTTAAAATATGTTTTGCTCGGTTTCGACCCTTATCTCTTTTCCCAAACAGAAGGAATAGATAAGGCACTCTTTAATGGGGATACCGAGCAGCTTTTCGATAGCGCCTCTGTAAATTGCAAGCTGCATTCCATAGCGCTCGACAAGCTCGCTTTCCACTTTGACATAATCGGTTTTATAGTCAATTATTGTGGCGGTGCCGCCCTCGATTATAACGCAGTCGGCAATACCCTGAAGCACAACGGTGTCATCAGCGGTACATTCTCCGCCGAACTGAGAGGAGTCAACTCCTGTCATAAACTTATATTCTCTGAAAACCGCATCTGCCGCGAGAATTCTCTCGCACAGCTCCGACTCAAAAAAGGCTTTAAGACGAGATAGCTCCACTGCCTCTCGCTGTTTTTCTGTGATATGACCTTTATCCCGCACAGAAATCAGCTCTGCCTCGACGTCACGCTTGGCATTTTCGAAATTTGCAAACTGCATAAAGGTGTGCAAAGCTGTTCCGCGCGCAGCGCCGCTCATGTTCTGCTCGTGCATAAAATCAGGCTTTGTGTCAAAATCAAAAACGCCCTCATCCGCCCCCTTTGAAAGCTCGCTTACCGAAAATTTGCTCGGGATGCTGCTTTGTGCCTTAAAGGGATATTCAAAGCGTGCGCTCTCGCGCAGCCTCTCTATAAGCTCGCTGTCGCTCGCAACGCGCTCAATAGGTTGCTCTGCCGCCTCTGCTTTCTCCTCTATTTGAGAAACTACTTTTACAGAAAATCCGCAATCCTGCTCAGAGCACAGAGCATCGCTTTCAAATTTAGCGCAAGCCTTTTTCATACTCACGCCGTTTGCAGTGCATAAAAGCAGCCATTTTGCAAAGCTTTTATTTCTGTAAACAGCATAGGTGTTGTTTTTTACACCTGCATCTGCCACTGCCTGCGACAGCGCTTTTCCTATATCAGAGCGCACTATGGGAATTATGAGCTTTTCCTTAGCACGAGTGAGCGCAACATACAACACCCGCATTTCCTCTGCTATCTGGCTCTGCTCTGCTTTAAGCTGTAGTGCCCTATAGGTGAGCGGTGAGTAGCTTATCGCGTTTTTATCGTCGGTTATAACCGATGCAAAGCCCAGTTCCTTGTCTATCATAATGCGCGAGCTTAGGTCCATAGTATTAAACCTTCCCACAGTGCCCGCAACAAAGCAGATTGGAAATTCAAGGCCCTTGGATTTATGAATAGTCATAATGCTGACTGCATTGGTTTTCTCGCCGCTGCTACCCACAGAGGCAAGGCTTATATCACTATTCTGAATTCTGTCTAAAAAGCGCAGGAAATCACTGAGTCCCTTATATCCGTTTTTCTCAAAGCTTCTTGAGTAGTAGCGCAGTATATCAAGATTGCCCATCCTTGCTTCTCCGCCGTTCATAGCGCCGACCATATAGTAAAGACCATATTTTTCATAAAGGCTCGACAGCAGGCTGTCAACGCTCTGAGCAGAGGCAAGCCTTTGCAGGCTGCGAAGCGACTTCATAAACTCCTTACACCTATCACTTCCCTCCTCTGCTGCCGATTTAACGGCATCAAAAAGGGCTTTCTTTCTGTTATTTCCCGATTTAAGCTGAGCTAAATCAGCAGGAGAAAACAGAAAAAGCGGGGACATCATAGCCGCACACAGCGCGATGTCATCATAAGGATTGTTTATTGCCTTTAGTATCGAGAGGGTTAAAAGTATCTCACGGGTTTCGAAAAAGTTCTCATCTGCTCCGCCGACCTCTGCCATAATGCCAAGGTTTTCAAGCTCCTGCGCGTAAGTAGCAAATTTACCCCCGTCCGAGCGGACAAGGATACAGAAATCACTATATCGGCAGGGGCGCTGCCCCATCTCGCTGTCCTTAACACTATATCCGCTTTCTACAAGGCTCTTTATCTCTGCCGCGATAACCCTTGCCTCGTCTGCCGCCCAGGTTTTTTCCCTTGTGCCGCTTTCGCTTTCAAAAAAGAGAAATTCTGTGCCCGACAGCTCATTTGGGGGATACTCTGCTTTTGACTTAAGCGAGTCATCATCGGTATAGCTGCTTTTGCAGTTTTCAGGCGTCATAAGCTTTCTAAAAATCTGATTTACAAACTCGGTTACGCCCTCACGGCTGCGGAAATTGCTGTCAAAGAAAATCTTTGCGGGAAAATGCACACCATCATAGTGCGCATAGCTTTGTTTTTTATCCTCAAATATCTCAGCATCTGCCTGACGGAAGGCATAAATGCTCTGCTTGACATCGCCGACCATAAATATGTTTCCGCTCTCGGGGGCTATTGCCTCAAAAATCATCTCTTGAGCGTTGTTTACATCCTGATATTCGTCGATATAAATTTCATCAAAGCGGCATTTAAGCTCTTTTGCAAGGGGACTTTTTACATAGCCGCCGCTATTATCCTTTTGCCACAAAAGCCTTAAGGCAAACTGCTCAGCATCTGAGAAATCAAGGACATTTCTATCTCTTTTAGCATTGGCGAACTCATCCATAAAATCGCGCACCAAAGAAAAAAGCAGCGAAATTGCACCAAAAGTTTCTCTCTGGTCGTCAAAATAGCTTTCCTTGCCTACATATGCAAGGCAGGAGGCAAGCTCCTTTACCGCATCCTTTAATTTGTTGCGGCTTATCTTTAGCATTTCCTTAAGCTCGGGGTCCATTTTTCCGCCAAAGGTAACAAAGCCTTTGGGGGCAGCCGCTGCGGCAGAGAGGTTGTAAAGTCCCTCTACATCGCCCTCGCAGAGTTTTTCTTTAAGCTGCTTTGCAAGCTCTAAGTCTGCGGCAGCAAAGGGGAAGCTTTCATAGTCTCCAAGCTCCTGCGCATGTTTATAAGCAAGCTCTATCACATACTCAACATATTTTTCGCAGTGGGAAAGCATAATATCTGCCCATTTTTTGTAGCTTTCCTCGGTAGGAGCGAAGTTTTCGAGCCATCTATCCAGAACATCCTCGGGGAAAGGCATTGCGATAACCGTTTCATACAGCCTTGTTATAACGCTCATAAGCTCATAATCACTCCTTGAACTGCAAAGAAGCTCAACGAGCTTATAAAGCTCAGGGTCATTATTTTCATAGGCGCGGCGAATTACCCGCTCCATAGCCGATTGCATAAGGGTTTTCTTTTCGGTATCATCGGCAACCTTGAAATCACAAAAAAGCCCAAGATGCGAAAAGTTTTCACGAATTATTTTAAAGCAGAGGCTATGTATTGTGCTTATATTCGCTTCCTGCATCTGCTCGACCTGCTGTTGCAAAAAGAAATCATCAGGCTCTCTATCCAGCCTATTTTGCATTTCCTCCTCTATTCGGGAAATCATTTCATCCGCAGCCGCTATAGAGAAGGTAGTCATCAAAAGGCGGGAGGGCTTTAGGGGATTTGTTTTATCCGAAAGGCGGCGGGAAACGCGCTCGACTATGGCTGCAGTTTTTCCTGAGCCTGCCGCCGCAGAAACGAGGAGTGGACCGCGCTCAGCCTCTATAAACTTTAGCTGCTGCTGCGTCCATTTTCTTTCACTCATC
>JAXJQH010000138.1:0-4367 GCA_036311245.1 Oscillospiraceae bacterium
CACCAGGTTGCCCAGAAATCGAGCAAAACGGGAGCGGAGCTGTCCAAAACTTCCTTTTTGAAATTATCCGCAGTTATAATTTTAAGTGCCATTTTTGTGTCTCCTTTCTTGCTTAGTCCTTTGATTTATAATAGAGGAGGCAGTGGCAATAGCCCTCAAAATCGGGGTCGGCTATCTGCTCACGAAACTCCTTGCACATACATTTAAATTCCTCGCTTTTCTTAAGGCGGCAGGGGCAATACCCGTCCTTTTGCTTTAACCCCTCTTTTATGCGCGCGACAACCTCTTTGTCTTCATTTAACCTTACAGCCATAACTTTGCCTCCATTCATTTTTATCTTGCTCGCGCAGCTTAAATTTATTCTAAAATCTGCCGCTGCGGATTCTTTTAAAGCAGACTGCGCCGTAAATTATCGCGGCAGCAAGGGTGAATAGATAATAGTAGGGAACCCTAAAAAGTCCAAAAATGCGGGTAAATCCAAACGCCGCCCAGACAACAATTCCTGCAACCACTCCCAAAATAACCGTCAGCGCCAGAAAGAAACCGAATGAGAGCATAGCGGCAAGAGCAAACGCTTTGCTAAACGGAACATCATCTTTGCAAAGACGCTTATAGCTTGCGGGAATGGCTCGGTTTTCACAAACCGCCGAGGCAACGGTGCAGGAC
This sequence comes from Oscillospiraceae bacterium, assembly GCA_036311245.1. GTDB lineage: Bacteria > Bacillota > Clostridia > Oscillospirales > Ruminococcaceae > SIG578. The sequence continues at coordinate 667 of JAXJQH010000138.1, forward strand.
TCTGCAAGCTCTTTTATCTGCTCGGGAGAGGGCTGTACGCCAAGCTCAAGCTCTATCTCTTTTAGGTGCTTTAGTGTTTTGTAAAATGCCTTGCTCTCCCTGTGCTTTACATCAAAAACAGTGGCATCGTCATCGAGAATTCCGCTGTCGGTGCGAAATTCCCCGTCCTTTCTGCGCAAAACCCTTGTATCAGCAATCCTTACAAGCGGGCGCAGACAAACTCCCGTCACCTTTCCTTTGTCTGTTGCCGCAAAGTCAGCCACCAGCTCGGCTTCAACTATAAATAGGTGCTTTCCGCGGATTTTTCTGAAAACTCCGCCCTTTAAGAAATATCCGTTTTCGCAAAACTCCTGTTTGAGCGCCGCGGTAAACTGCTCGTTTGCCTCTTGCAAGCTCGGCAGCAGCGCGGCTGCTTCTTTTGCATATGGCGCGAGAGCATTTTTAAGTTCATTTATATTCTGCTCGCTCTGCTCAATAGAAAGGAGCGCTGCCGCCGCACAAATATCCTGTGGAATTTGCTCTAAAACCTCTCCCGCGGTGCTATCCTCTATTTTTTTGTAAAGTTCGCCAAAACTTTTTTCATCGTTTTGAGAAAGGCTCTCGGAAAGCTCATTTAGCCTGTATAAAAAATAAAGTATGTCTGTCTGCATTTTTAAAGCCTCCGTTCTTACCTTTATAATAGCATTTTCTGTGCTCTATGGCAAGGGGGCTTTAAAATTTAGACATTTTTTGCGCAGGTGTGACATTTTGCGAGCATATATGTGCATTGACTTTTCGCCCCATCTGCGGTATCATATTATTATAAAAACATAGGAGGCTTATATGAAAAACGAACTTGAAAAATATCAAAGCTGGCTTTCCCACTGTTTAGAAGATGCCGACCTTTCGGCAGAGCTTGAAGAGATAAAAAATGATAACGATGCTATTTTTGACCGCTTTTACACCGACCTTTCCTTTGGAACTGCGGGTCTGCGCGGAATAATCGGCGCTGGAACTAACCGAATGAATATCTACACCGTGCGCCGTGCCACTCAGGGTATGGCAGATATGCTCAGTGCCAAAAAGAGCGGTGCCTCTGTTGCCATTTCCTATGACTCGCGCATTAAATCTGAGCTTTTTGCCCGCGAGGCTGCAAAGGTCTTAGCTTCTAACGGCATTAAGGTTTATATTACAAACAGACTTATGCCCACCCCCGTTCTTTCCTACTGTGTTCGCCACCACTCCTGCGATGCGGGTATTATGATAACCGCAAGCCACAACCCCGCCGCCTACAACGGCTACAAGGCATACGGACCTGACGGCTGTCAGATGAACGAACAGGACTCTGCCGAGGTTTTGAAATTTGCAGAGCAGACCGATATTTTCGGCGCAAAATGCAGCCTTTCCTTTGAGGAAGGCTTAGAAAAAGGCATTATCGAGTTTGTACCCGAGGAAACCTTTGAAAGCTACTATGACAAGGTTGCCGCGCTCAGCCTTTCTCCCGATGCCTTTAAGGGCGCAGGCTTAAATATCGTTTACACCCCGCTTAACGGAACGGGAAATGAGCCTGTTCAGAAAATTTTAAAGCGAATGGGCGCAGATAACATCACTGTTGTTCCCGAGCAGGAAAAGCCTGACGGTAATTTCACAACCTGCCCCTATCCCAACCCTGAAATCCGAGAGGCTCTGAAATTAGGAATAGAGCTTTGCGAGAAAAAGGGCGCTGACCTGCTTGTCGCAACCGACCCTGATGCTGACCGTGTCGGAATTGCTGTCCGCGTATCTGACGGCACGCTCAAGCTTATGACGGGTAACGCCGTCGGCGTTCTGCTCCTTTACTACATCGCAACTGTTCTGACTGAAAAGGGCACTATGCCCAAAAACCCCATTGCAGTAAAATCTATTGTTACTACCGCGCTCGCCTCGCGCGTTGCCGAAAGCTATGGCATTGAAATGCGCAATGTTCTTACAGGCTTTAAGTATATCGGCGAGCAAATTCGCCTTTTAGAGGAAAAAGGCGAGGAAAACCGCTTTGTACTCGGCTTCGAGGAGAGCTATGGCTATCTTTCGGGTAGCTTTGTCCGCGATAAGGACGCCGTCAATGCCTCTATGCTTATCGTCGAGATGGCAAGCTACTACAAAAAACAGGGCAAGAGCCTTGCAGATGTTTATGCCGAGATTGAGCAAAAGTTCGGCGTTTATCATCACCGCGTTGACAGCTTCGCCTTTGAGGGCGCAAGCGGAATGCAGAAGATGTCTGATATTATGTCCGAGCTGCGCCAAAATCCCCCTGCCGAAATCGGCGGTCTTAAGGTGCTCTCTCTAAGCGACTACAAGCTTTCTGTCACTAAAGATTTAGTTAGCGGCGAGCAGACTAAAATAAATCTCCCCTCAGCCAATGTTTTAGAGTTTAATCTTCAAAATAACTGCGCTCTCATTGTTCGCCCCTCGGGCACAGAGCCTAAGATTAAGTTTTATTATACCGCCGTGTCAGACAGCCTGAAAACTGCCGAGGCAGCCGCAAAAGCTCTTGCTGACGCTGCCCTGGAGATTGTAAAATAAATAAAAGCCGCTCGCGCGAGCGGCTTTTTTGAAAGGACATAAAAATATGAAGAAAATCGCAATCATAACGGGCGCTTCATCGGGCATCGGCTGGGAATTTGCCATAAGACTCGACCAGCAGGAGAAATTTGACGAAATCTGGCTTATCGCCCGAAGAGAGGAAAAACTTTTAGAGCTTGCGCAGAAGCTGCGTTCCCCCGCAAGAGCCATATCCCTTGATTTGACACAATATGAGAGCTATGACGAGTTTCGGTCACTTCTCGAAAGCGAAAAGCCCGACATAAAGGTGCTTATAAATTGCTCAGGCTTTGGAAAATTCGGAAGATACGATGATATTCCTGTAGAAGATGCGCTTTCGATGGTAGACCTAAATGCTCGCGCCCCCGTTGCCCTTACCGAATATGCCCTGCCCTATATGCAATGCGGCGCGCGAATTTTGCAGATTGCATCTATTGCGGGCTTTCATCCCATTCCCTATCTCAATGTCTACGCCGCAACCAAGGTTTTTCTTTTAAACTATTCCCGCGCATTAAATTATGAGCTTCGCGATAGGGGAATAACCGTTACTGCGGTTTGCCCCGGCTGGACAAAGACTCCCTTTTTCGATGTTGCCACAAACGGCGGCACTAAAAAAGAGGTTACCAAATACACAGGTATGCGTACTGCCGAGGAAATGGTTTTAAAGGCGCTTAAAAAGTCGCGCAAGGGAAGCGATATCGCTGTTTTGGGACTTCAGAACAACGGTCACAGATTTTTAGCCAAGATAGTCCCCTATAGCGCCATTATGAAGATTTGGGACAAAATAAGAAAGTGAGGAAATAATATGATAAGACACATCGTTTGCTGGAAATTTAAAGAGGGCGAAAACACCACCCAAAACCTTGAGAAAATCCGCCGTGAGCTTTGCGCCCTTGTTGGAAAAATCGAGGGGCTTGAAAGCTTAGAGGTCGGCTTTTGCTTTTCTAGCAAGTGGGACGCCGCTCTCTGCTCGACCCTGCGTGACAAGGCGGCGCTCGAGCATTACCGCACCCACCCTGAGCACGTTAAGGTGGCAGATTTTATCCACACCATTTTAGAGGAACGCACCGCCGCCGACTACGAAATGTAATTCCTGCACGTATTATACCAACACAGTAGGGTATGCATTTATGCATTCCGAA
>JAXJQH010000139.1:0-2231 GCA_036311245.1 Oscillospiraceae bacterium
CCTTAAAGGGTAAAATTATTTTCGGTATAGGCTGCGGCGTTATCACTGCACTCATTCGTCTTTACGGCTCTAATGCCGAGGGTGTTTCCTATGCCATACTTTTTATGAATGTTCTGACACCGCTTATCGACAGAGCAACTATGAAGCGCTCTCCTTTTGCAAAATATCTTAAAAAGGAGGCAGAAAAGAAATGAAAAATCTGATTAAGCCTGTTATCGTTTTAACAGTTATTGCATTTATATGCACTGCGGCTCTTGCAGGCGTAAACTCTCTGACACAAGAAATCATTGCAAAGGCTGCCGCCGAGAAAAAAGCGGCAACAATGCAGCAGCTTTTCCCCGAGGAGCAAGGCTTTGATTCAGTTGAAATTGATGCAGAAACCTTAAAGAAGTATAGCTCCAGCGGAGTTTACAAGGCTGAGAGCGGAAGCGGCTATATCGTCGAGGTTTCCACCTCGGGATACGGCGGAGAAATAGAGATGATGGTCGCCTTCTCAACCGAATGTGACATTTTAGGCGTTAAGGTTCTCTCCCACGAGGAAACCAACGGAATCGGAACCCGCGTTGTCGGCGATGAGAAATACCTTTCTAACTACACAGGAAAAAATGCATCTGAGCCCTCGGGCGTTGATGCCATTTCGGGCGCAACCGTTTCTTCTAAGGCTGTTCTTGCGGGCGTAAATAACGCCGCAAATCTTATGACAAATACAGTAGGGGGTGGGGTAAAATGAAAAATTCAAAAATGTCCGTCTTTTTAAACGGACTTATTAAAGAAAACCCCGTTCTCGTTTTAGTTCTTGGAACCTGCCCCACACTTGCGGTTACCACTCAGGCGGTAAACGCACTCGGTATGGGCGCGGCAACCATCTTTGTTCTTGTTTGCTCCAACCTTGTAATTTCACTTCTCAGAAATATTATTCCTAACACAGTCCGTATCCCTTGCTACATTGTTGTTATATCCACATTTGTTACGATAGTCGGACTTGTTATGGAAGCTTATCTGCCAAGTATTTACAATGCGCTTGGCGTATTTTTGCCGCTAATCGTTGTAAACTGTATTATCCTGGGCAGAGCCGAGATGTTCGCAAGCAAAAACGGACCTCTGCTTTCAGCCATTGACGGAGTTTCGATGGGACTTGGCTTTACCCTGACTCTTTTCCTGATGGCTGCCATTCGTGAGATTTTTGGCTTTGGCACTATTTTTGGAATTGACCTTACCTTTGGCGGGGTTTTAAAGCCGCTCTCTATTATGTCACAGCCTGCAGGCGGATTTTTCGTCTTTGGTGTGCTGATGGCTATCTCTATCTTTATTCAGCAAAAGAGCGGCAAGAAGAAAATCAAAACCACTATGGACTGCGCATCCTGCGGCCTTTGTGATAAGGGCGCTTGCGGCGGCTGCTCGGCAGAAAAGGAGGCAGAGGCATGAAAACACTTTTAATAATCCTTTTCAGCGCTATTCTCACCGACAACGTTGTTCTTTCTAAATTTATGGGAATTTGCCCATTTCTGGGCGTTTCCAACAAAACCAGCTCTGCAGTCGGAATGGGAATTGCCGTAACGGTTGTTATCACCATTTCAACAGTGGTTACTTACCCCATTTCTATGCTGATTTTAAACCCTAACGGACTTGACTTTTTAAACACCCTTGTTTTCATCCTTGTAATTGCATCATTTGTTCAGATGCTTGAGATGGTCCTCAAAAAGTTTATTCCCCCGCTTTATTCGGCACTCGGCATTTACCTGCCCCTTATTACCACAAACTGCGCCGTTTTGGGAATTACACTTCTTAACATTGAGGATTTTTCGGGCATGGGAGAATTTGCTTCGGCTATCGTTAATGCGATAGGCGCAGGAGTCGGATTCTTACTTGCAATGGTAATATTCTCGGGTGTGCGTACACGCCTTAATAGTAAAAAAATTCCCAAATGCTTTCAGGGACTGCCTATTTCGCTTGTGGCAGCAGCTATCGTTGCCATATCGTTTATGGGCTTCTCAGGTGTAGTTGACGGAATTTTCGGCTCTGATGCGGGCGGCGCACCCTTCTTTTTGAAATAAGGAGTAGCTTAAAATGAATGAATTAATTATACCTATTGTTATCGTTTCGGTTATTGCTGTTTTTTTCGGTGTGCTGCTTGTTTTCTTTTCCAAAAAGCTTGCAGTACCCACCGATGAGAGAGTTGAAAAAATTCGCGAGGCTCTCCCCGGCGCTAACTGCGGCGGCTGCGGCTATGC
>JAXJQH010000140.1:0-18909 GCA_036311245.1 Oscillospiraceae bacterium
ATGCACCGACCATTTGTAACCGATGTCCGTTTTGGTCGGTAAAATAATACCACGCGGCAAGGACATTTCCCTGCTCAAAAAGGGCGGTGGGTACGCCTGCAAAATGGGCAATATCGCAATCGCCCGTAGCATCTACTACTGAATGAACCGAATACGCGGTTTCGCCTGATTTATTTTGAACAAACAGCGTTTTAATGCGGTTGTTTTCGGTAGCAACGTCCACAACGTAACTGCCGTATAGTATATCAACATTATTTTCAGTAAGCAGTTTTTCAGCTAAAATTGCGAATAACTGTGCGTTGTATTGCACCTCATAACGCTTGTCTTTTTCTGTTCTTGCGCCAATATTATCCAGCCAGTTTTCTGGGTATTTAGCTTCTGCACCATAGGTGATGGAAAGCTTCAGTAATTCCTCTGCAATACCAAAGGAAACCTGATGACCAAGACCGTCGCAAAGTGGTAAATATATTGTAACAAGGCCTGCGGTTCCTAATCCGCCAAGCATATATTCCTTTTCAAAAAGGACAACCTTTTTTCCCTCGCGCGATGCTGCAAGCGCTGCAGAAATCCCTGCAAACCCACCGCCGCAAACGGCAACATCATATTTTTCCATTCAAATCACCTCTTTTCAGGTATTATATTACAATCAATCTAAAAAGTAAATATGAAGAATATAAACCTTAACTCACAGATTGGAAGCGGTTGCTAAGAAACCAGAAATTTGATATAATAAATAGGAATTTGTTTTTAAGGAGTAGAGTAATGATATCCAAACTTTTAATTTACAAAAGTTTACAGTTATTTAGTATTATGATAATCGGCTTCATCATTACTAAATTAAAAATTATTAGATATAAAGACTCTTTGGTATTATCTAAATTATCCTTATATGTATTGATGCCTTCGGCAATTATTAACGCTTTTGATTTTCAAAAATCAGAACAAATGAGAAATGGATTGTTACTTGCATTTTTGGCTGCAATTATAATACATGTGGTTTTTTATTTGTTGGATATATTATATAGCAGATACATAAGTAATAATTCTGTTGAAAGAGCTTCAATTATGTATTCTAATGCCGGAAATCTTATAATCCCCATTGTTTCATTTGTTTTGGGAAATGAATGGGTAGTGTTTTCCACTGCGTATTTATCGGTGCAATTGTTATTTCTATGGAGTCATGGAATTCAGCTTTTTTCTTCGAACGAGAAATTCAATATAAAAAAAGTACTGTTTAATGTGAATATTATAGCTATTGCATCTGGTTTAGTAATGATGATTTTTGGATGGAGATTACCCACTTTTGTTAAGGATATTACATCTTCTTTTGGTGATATGTTGGGTACGGTTGGAATGCTAATAGCAGGAATTCTTGCCGCCAATATAGATTTTAAGAAAATTTTAGCAGATAAAAGAATCTATCGTGTAATATTCGTTAGAATGGTAGCATATCCGTTTATAACATTATTCATTTTAAAGCTTTTATCTTTAATATCGGTTATCGATGGTGAAAAAATATTACTTATTTCATTTTTAGCAAGCATTACTCCGTCTGCTGCAACTGTTATGCAATTTGCTCAAATAAATAATAATGATTCCTTGTATGCAACTGCAATAAACATCCTTACCACAATTGTATGTGTTTTAACTATGCCATTGTTTGTTATGTTATTTAATTACGTTTAAAATTTGTTTGCAAAATACAGCACAAATCTCCTTGTTTTACAGATAATAGTATCACTATTACTAAAACAAGGAGATCGATTTATATATGAAAGCCACTGGAATAGTTCGTAGAATAGAGGCTTGTGTTATAATAACACAAAAGTCGACAAAGCCCGCATAAACAATAGGTTTTTCGCTGGTTTGCCCCACCCGACGCATTGGTGTCAAAATAGCGTTTTCGACTGATTTTTATACATAGCAAAAAGCGAGGTGAAGCCACCTCGCTTTTTGCTACTACATTAGAAAGTATTTCGATATTTGATTGGCGATATACCAATGTGTTTTTTAAAACTGTGGCTAAAACTGTAAACATCCGAAAAACCGCATTGAAGCGCAATGTCCGAAATGCTTTTTGTGGTATTTAATAGTAAGATTTCAGCTTTGTTAATACGGAATTCCTGTAAAAATAAGTAGGGTGTTTTCTTATATACATCTAAAAACATACGCCTGAAATGCTTTTCACTCATATTTACTATATCCGCTAAATTGCTTATTTTAAGGTCCGAATTGCCGTAATTTTGTTTTAAGTATTCGATTGCCTTTTCAATTCTCTTCATTTTGGAAAGATCGGTTTCTATTAAATTGTGCTCATTATATAATTGGCCGAGGATCAGTAATATAATGCCGTTACACATAGCCATGTATCCGGGCGTTTTTGAAAGAAAACCATTAAGGGCTTGTTTGAATTGTTTTTCGTAATTATAGACGATGCCGTCAGAGCATAATGTTTCAAAGGGAAGTGTTTTTTTAGGAATTGCATTTTGTCTATCGAAACAGAAATTTACAGCTATATACGAAACCTCGTCGCAAGATTGAGCAGAGCTTTTATCTATAGAACCTCTTGCGATGTATCCGACTTGCCCTTCACAGACAACCGCTGTTTTTTTATTTTTTTCATACAAGAGATTGCCTTTTGTAACAAAAAACAGACTTTCGTGATTTCGCGGCTTCTTAGCAATATATGGTGAATCTTTTTTTAAGGTATCGGTAAAAATAACGGTATCGTCGGACAATTGATAATTAAAGAGTTTATTTTTCATAAGCTTTCCTCCAAAAAGTGTATAAATATTATAACACAAGTTAATAAAATGTTCAATACAAATGTCCTTTTAAAACAAATAAGCGCCTTTGTAATCATTTTAATTTCTATAAGCAAATGATATTATTATTGTGAGGTGATTACTGTGTTAAAAGGAAATAAAGCAATTGTTACTGGTGCGAGCCGAGGAATAGGCTTTGCAATAGCAAAAGAATTGGCGGATATGGGTTGTTCAGTTGTTATCACGGGAAGAAAAAAGGAAACCTTAAAAGCGGCGGCAGATAAAATCGGAAATAATGTTATTCCAATGGTATGGGATGCATCAGATATAGATTTAGCTGAGGCTAAAATAAAGGAAGCGGCTGAACTTTTGGGCGGTTTGGATATAGTGGTAAACAATGCGGGGATATTTGCGCAGCGCAGTGAGTGGGTTAAAGAAACCCTGCTTCAAACCACTGTGGACGAATGGGAATCGGTTATGAAAACCAATACAAGCTCCATATTCTTTACGATGCAGGCAGCAGTGAAATATATGCTCCAAAATAATATAAAGGGTAATATTCTAAATGTGACCTCTGTGGCGGGCTATGAACCTGTATATGGCGCATACGGCGCGTCAAAAATTGCGGCAACAGGTCTCACAAGGGGTTGGGGCAAAAAGTTCGCAAACGACGGGATTACCATAAATGGTATTGCACCCGGTCCTGTTGCTACCGAAATGAATAATTGGCATGAAGGCGATCCGATGGAACACAGCAGAATTCCGTTCGGCAGATTTGCTACTATAGAAGAAATCGCAAAACTGGCTATGTACCTTTTAAGTAAGGATGCAGAAATGGTGTGCGGCGAAACCGTTGTTTTAGACGGTGGATATGCAATACGCTAAGGTGAATGGTATGAACGAAAGAATAAAAAAGTTGGTTGACAGAACCGTCCGTGGTGAGATGTTGGTCAAACCCGTCATAACAGAATATGACCGAACCGATTTATTTCTATCGCCCGTTAAAATGTCGGGAAAAAGGGTTTGTGAATATATTTTAAATCAGGAACTGCTGGTTTTGGAAGAATCCTGTTTTACCGGACTTATGCGGTTTGATGACAGTGTGGAAGGTGACATTTTTCAAAGACGCGGGCACAAAAATTTTAAAGAAGCAAAGCAAAATTTCTATAATAAACCCGTTGATAATTTGTTGACATTCGAATGGCAACACTCTGTTGGCGATTTTGGTAAAATCATTAGCCGAGGTCTTGTAGGCATAAAAGAAGATATTGAAAGATCGAAAGATGCCCACAAAGGTGACAAAGCGGCGTTGGATTTTTTGGAAACCCAGACCGAATTATGCAATGCGATTATCAAAAGGGCGCATAAAGGTGTACAAAAAGTTTTAGATAAAGCTAACAAAACCGAAAATAAAGAGTATAAAGAGAATTTAATAAATTTATCAAAGGGACTTTGTAAAGTTCCCGAATACCCCGCAGAAAGTTTTTACGAAGCGGTACTTTCATTGTATTTTGTTTATCCCTTTATTCCCGATAGCATAGGTCTTATTGATAGATATTTATATCCATTTTATAAACAAGATATCGAGAACGGTGCATTAACCACCGAGAAAGCAAAAGAGTACTTACAGGAACTTTTCTTAATGCTTCAGGCAAGAATCCATATATCCTCCGACCGCTTTTACCGCGGCGGCGAGTCCCATTTTTGTATCGGTGGATATCTTGAAAACGGTGAGGACGGATTTAATGAGCTTTCAAAGCTCATCGTGGAGTCTTTAATGGAATTGCCTACTTGGATTCCGCAAATTTCTCTGCGCTGGACCAAGAAAACGCCCCGTGAAGTGCTGCGATTTATGTTGGACTGCGAAAGAAAAGACCCCAACAAACGAATTGCTTTTGTAAATGACGAACCGCGCCTTAAGGGTCTTATGGAATATACCGGACTTTCTTATAAAGAAGCGGTAAACTATACCATGATGGGTTGCAACGAATTAGCCCTTCCCGGCGGAATGGTTTTCGGATTTGATCCATTCAACATAGTGCGCTCCGTTGAAAACACTTTTTATAAGAGAAGTGACGATATCGAAAAAGCAAACGATTTTGAAGAATTTTACGATATTTATAAGCAAGAACTGTTCAAGGATTTATGGGCAGCAGAAAAAATAAGCAAAGGCTTTCAGGATATACGAAGCAGAGACTGTAATATTGTAAGCAATATTTTTCTTGAGGGCCCTATAGAAAATGCAAAAAGCTGTACGCAAGGCGGTCTTACCAGATATATTGCAGTCGGACTGCCGATAGGACTTTCCAATGTTATAGATTCACTTTCAATCACAAAGCAATTCGTTTTTGACGAAAAAATTATTACCATTGGGGAACTTATTGAAGCCTTGAAAAACAATTGGCAAGGATACGAAGAACTTCGCAACTTAATTTTGAAAAAAGGTAATTTCTTCGGCAATGACGATGACTGTTCCAACGAAGTTGCAAAACGCCTCTTGGGCAGCATTGGTGAATGGAACAATACCGAAAACTATCTAGGTAAAAAATGGGTTTTCGGTAATCTTATCGGATATAACGAGCATCACAAATTTTTTGGTGATAAGCTTAAAGCTACACCCGATGGAAGATATTCGGGCGATATGATAAACTATGGAATCGGTCAGTCGCAGGGAAAAGATCGAAACGGTCTTACAGCCCTTTTAAATTCCGTTGCAAAGTGCGACCCTGAAGCTGTTCTTACAGGCCCAAGTGTTACCAACGTTTTGATTGACGAAAAACTTATTAAAGAAGACGAATATTTTGAAAAAACGGTGGATTTATTCGAAACGTATTTCCAAAACGGTGGCACCCATTTCCAGCTCACCTACGTTTCAAAGGAAGACCTGGTAAAGGCTAAGCAAACACCAGAAGAATATAAAAATTTGCGGGTTCGTGTGAGTGGCTTTTCGGATTATTTTATTTTCCTTAACGATGCCTTGCAAGACGAAATAATTACAAGAACCGTAAAGAAAGGGTAAAATGTTTAAAAAATATATAGAATTTGTATGCAAAAATAAGGACTTAACACCTGATTTTGAAACAATTCCTTTGACAGAGAAGCAAAACCGTTTTCAATATGTCGGAGGACAGATTGAAAACGGTATACTGTATGGGATTGTAAACAGCGCTGAAAAAATGTTAAAATTCGATATTTCAAAAGAAATAATGGCTTTTTCGGGAGAATTCGATTCGGCGGACTTTAAATGGACAGGCGGATGTTCTTATGATGGTGTGATGTATTTTTTTCCGCGCTCGAAAAATAATCTGCTTAAATATATCTCCGATAGCAATTGTTTTGAAAAAATCGATTGCGGGTTAAATTACAACGGGGAGCATCACTACGGCGGTGTGTGCACATCCGACGGTATTATCTACCAACCGCCCAGAAATACCGACCATATCTTAAAATGGGATATTAAAAATAAATCCTGCAAGAAAATACGTATTAACAATGGTGAGGTATGCCGTTATTGCGGAAGTGTTATTCATCCAAACGGTAATATTTATTTTATACCCGAAAAAGATTTTTGCGTTATAAAAATGAATATGAAAACCGAAGAGATTAGTTACATTGACAGCCCTGTTTGCGGTATGGCGTTTAACCCTGCCATTGCGGCAAACGGTAATATATATGGCTTTCGTCCGAAAAACGGTATTTTAAAAATTGATACCAAAACCGATAAGGTGAAAATCCTTTATGAAGACTGCAAAACAGGCTCTTACAGCACAAAAGTTGGCATTAACGGCAAGCTTTACAGTCTTCCGGGGTATACAAATGATGTTTGGGAATTTGATCCTTTCAGTGAAACTTTAGAAAAATGCTATTCAATTGATGCACAAAATCACGTGAATTATGCAGGCGGAGCAACTGATTTTAACGGGGATATTTATGCCCTTCCGGTGCATGCTGATAATATTTTCAAGATAAGCTTCAAAAAACACAACATAAATATTCCACCGGATATTTATAATACCTTTTTTAAAGATTGTTATTAATTTCGTTAGGGTTGAGAACTAAAGATGAACAAAGCGATCCTTTTTGATATTGAAAGAAATTCTTTTGTTGACGGCCCCGGAATACGCACCACCGTGTTTTTTAAGGGCTGTAATCTGAAATGTGCCTGGTGCCATAACCCGGAAAGTCAGAGCGCAAAGCCGCAGATGATGTTTTATAAGGATAAATGTAAGGGCTGCGGTAAATGTAAAGAAGTTTGTCCTTATAATTTTGAAAACTGCGATTTGTGTAGAAAATGTACTCTCTACTGTCCTGTAAATGCCCGTAAGGTTTGCGGTAAAGAATATACTGTAGATGAGGTTTTTGCCGAAATTATAAAAGATAAAGCGTTTTATGAAAATTCTGGCGGCGGAGTTACCTTCTCGGGCGGCGAGTGTATGCTGCAAATAGATTTTCTTTGTGAAATCCTTAAAAAATGCAAAGAGAATAACATACATACTGCAGTGGACACTGCAGGGCATATGTCGTACGATAGTTTTGAAAAAATCTTGCCATATACCGATTTGTTTCTTTATGACATTAAAATCTTTGACACCGATAAACACAAAAAGTATATTGGTGCGGGTAATGAATTAATTTTAGAAAACCTCAAAAAACTGTTTAAAGCAAATGCTAAAATATGGATTCGGATTCCTGTCATTTCCAATGTTAATGATAGTGTAGAGGAAATGCAAAAAATCAAAGCATTTCTTAAAGAGTGTGGCAAGCCAGAAAAAGTAGAGCTTTTACCATATCACGCAATGGGTGAAAACAAATATGGAGCCATCGGCAAAGAAGTGCAGATTTTCAAAACACCTGATTCTGAAAAGATGAAACAATTAAAAGAAATCTTTGCCTAACTTACAGTAAAAATCTCCTTGTTTTACAGATAATAGTATCACTATTACTAAAACAAGGAGATTAATTTTATATTATGAAAGCAACAGGTATAGTTAGAATAATCGAGGCTTGTGTTATTATAACACAAAAGTGCGATAAAACCGCATAAATACTGGGCTTTCGGGCGGCTTTTGAAGAAAATTTTTTGACGGAAAACGGCATATTTTGACCGATACATAGTAGAAAGCGAGGGGAACTTCCCCTCGCTTTCTACTTACTTATTTATAACATTTAAAACGCTATCTTTAATGTTTTTCATTCCTTGAATTGTAGGATGACCACATTTTTTATCGATTCTATTAAAAGTTATAGGGGTTATGTGGTATTTCTCACAGGCATTTTTCATACAAGAAGCAATTTCAGGTTTTATATTGGTGTTAATTAGGCAGTAAATATCTGCTTGCGGCAAAATTTCCCTTAAGAGATTTAGAAAGTAACATACCGCAGGTAATACGGAATATAATTCGTCGTCTTCCCAATTATTATATTTAATTTCGCCTAGGGGAGCATTTGACCAACTATCATTTGTTCCGCCAAAAACAAAAACCTTGTCAATTCGATTTTTGACAAAAAAATCAGTTGCAACAAGTAACTTTAGTCTATATATAAAAGAAGATGATTTCGAACAATCGGTATTATTATAACCCGTATAGCCAATGGTTGAGCCAGACCAACTATTGTTTAAAACAAGATTTAAGTTTTTTTCTTCAACAACTTGATACCACCAGGTTTGTTCCACCTTTGTAACATCAGTTTCCGGACGCTCATTTTCAGAGTAATAAATTGCATAATCCTCAGGAACATAACCTTTAAAGGTTGAATAACTGTCCCCAAAAATAAGGGTGTTGTTTTTCATTATAATCAACCACCTTTCTAAAACTTTTATAATTATACGCTCTTCAAATATTAATTGCAAGTATAAATCTCCTCAAAATACAGATAATAACAACACAATTTGAAAATTTATGTAGGGGACGATGCCCACATCGTCCCGCCAAGGTTTGTACAAATCCAAACGGGCGGATGTGGGCATCCGCCCCTACCAAATGTGAATAAGGAGAGATTTATATATTATGAAAGCAACAGGAATAGTTCGTAGAATAGAGGAATGCGTTATAATAGGGCAAACCACCTGAAGCCCGCATAGACACTGGGTTTTACGCTAGTTTGCCCCATTGAACTCATAGGTGTCAAAAACGGATTTCCGGCGGTTTTTATACATAGCAAAAGCGAGGTGAATTTCACCTCGCTTTTAAAACAATTTCTCGATATTATTGAACACACAATAAAATTTATCATCAATCTCTACATCTACATGATAATGACCAAAAAACCATTTAGTAAATGATGTTTTGTTTTTTATTTCTTCAAAAAAATCAGTAAGAATATCTTTACTATATTTTAAGCTTATCTTCTCTTGAACAGACGACGGTGCACAGTGTGTTATTATGCAATCAACATTCCACTCATTTGCTTCAAAATTTGAAATTGCTGTTTCAAGTTCTTGATTTGATGGTAATTCTTCCTCCCACCAGTTTTTATCTTTTGTACGATACTCTTTATCGTGAGAACTTGCTCCACCAAAAGTAAAAATTCGTTTTCCGTCTATTTCATAAATTTGCCCCCTCATCAAATGATAAATACTATTTGATATTTTATGAGCTTTTCCGCCGTGAAAATCAACAATTTCAAATTCATTCAGTAATTTGAAATTCTCGTGATTTCCATCTATAAAAAGAGTTGTGAATCTTTTTTGTTCAAGCCACTTTCTCCAATATATTTCTTCATTATCGTTATTCCAAACGCCACCAAAATCACCGCAGATAATTAATAAATCGTTTTTTGATAAATTCTTTTGGTCAGGAAAACGCTTTGAATTCAGTTTTGATATATCTACCGGTATATGCGTATCTCCGGTTATGTAAATCATATCTTCACCGCCTTTTTATTTATCATAACACAAAGACACCAAAAAGTAAACTCTCACGGTATAAATCCCCACAAAACACAAATAATAGTAACACGATTTGAATTTAAGGAGAAATGTATATATGAAAGCAACAGGAATAGTTCGTAGAATAGACGACCTTGGTCGTGTGGTTATACCGAAAGAAATTCGTCGCACTATGAGGATAAGAGAAGGAGATCCGCTGGAAATTTTTACCGACCAGAATGGCGAGGTAATACTAAAAAAATACTCGCCGGTGGGGGAGATGGGGTCGTTTGCATCGCAGTATGCCGATGTGCTGTCCAAGGCGACGGGGCTTACCACCGTCGTTTGCGACCGCGACCACGTTGTGGCGGTTTCGGGCGGAATGAAAAAGGAGCTTATGGAGCGCAGGGTGTCGTCGCAGCTTGAGGACCTTATGGAAAGCCGCAAAAACTATGTCGCATCTAAGGACGGTATGGAATTTTTCCCCATTGAGGGCGTGGACAGGGCGGCATTTGCCGCATCGCCCATTGTTTCCTCGGGAGATGTTTCGGGAGCGGTGCTGCTATTAGCAAACGGTCAGGCAAATGCCTGTGAAAGCGACAGCAAGCTCTGCACAATCGCCAGCGCATTCATCGGAAAACAAATGGAAGAATAAGAAAGAGGGGCGCCCGTGCGGGTGCCCCTCTTTCCTATGTTTTAAATTGAATTTCTGTGCGGCAAATTTTTATATTGACATTTTTTGGAATATAGTGTACTATTGTATTAGTACAGTAGTACAGTTTTTGAAAGGAGTGAGGGCGTGTCCTGGAAAATTGATAAAAGCAAACCGATATCTCCCCAGCTATGCGAGCAGATATGTGTTAAAATAGCTCGCGGCGAGTTTGCGGCGGGTCAGAAAATGAGCTCGGTGCGTGAAGTTGCGCTAAAATCGGGAGTCAACCCCAACACGGTGCAAAAGGCATTTGAACAGTTAGAGCAAACTGGTCTTATTCATTCTGTTCCCTCTTCGGGTTGGTTCGTTTCGCAAAACACAAAAACCGCCGAGCAAATGGTAAACTCTTTGATAAGAGTCAAAACTGCGGTTTTCTTTAAGGAAATGGAGCAACTGGGACTTGATTGCCAAGAGACGAAAAAATACATAGAGGAGTGGTATAATGAGTGAGATTTTAAGATGTGAGAGCCTCTCTAAAAGATTTGGAAGCATTGTTGCGGTAAATAATCTCTCCCTTTCGGTTGAAGGCGGAAAGATAATAGGACTTTTAGGGCCTAACGGCAGCGGAAAAACAACTCTTATTAAGCTTATAAACGGTCTTTTGCAGCCTGATAGCGGAGAGCTTACTATCTGTGGAAATAAACCCGGTGTTGAAAGTAAAAAGGCGGTCGCATATCTGCCCGATAACATATTTCTTAACAACTGGATGACTGTCAGGCAGATAGTTTCGCAGTTTGCCGATTTTTACAGCGATTTCAGAGTAGAGCTTGCCTATGAAATGCTCTCTCGGCTCGGGGTAGAGCCTGAAAGACGGCTAAAAACCCTTTCAAAGGGAAATAAGGAAAAGGTTGCGCTTATTTTGGTTATGAGCCGCAATGCGCGCCTTTATGTGCTGGATGAGCCAATCGCGGGCGTTGACCCCGCAACAAGAGATTATATACTTTCCACAATCATAGGAAACTACAACCCCGATGCCTCGGTTATCATCTCAACCCACCTTATTTCAGATATAGAAGAGGTGCTTGATGATGTAATATTTATTAAGCAGGGAAGTGTTGTTCTTCATAAAACAGCGGATGAGGTGCGCTCTGAGTTTAATAAGAGCATTGATGAGTTGTTTCGGGAGGTGTTCAAATGGTAAAGAAGCTTTTTAAATACGAAATTATTTCCTACCTGCGTATGCTCCTGCCGTTTGGAATAATTCTTGTTGCGGCAGCATGCCTTTCACGCATTGTAGAGCTATTTCGAACAGACCATTGGAGTTTTCAGATTCTTTCAAAATCCACAACGGCTATGCTGTGGATTGCAGGGGTCGCTCTATTAGCGGCAACCTCGGTAAAGGCGGTCACTCGTTTTTATAAAAATCTATACACCGCAGAGGGTTATCTGAGTTTTACCCTGCCCGTAACCGAAGCTCAGCATTTATGGGTAAAGCTTTTAACCGCTATGATGTTTGAGGGCATTGCGCTCTTTTGCTGCTTTGTTTCCTTTTTGATTGCAACAGCGGGCGAGGTTGGAGTCGAAATATTCAAAGCGGTAGATTATGTAATTGATGAGGCGGCAGCAGAGCTGGGTGCTCATATTTATTTCTATATTTTAGAATTTGTCTTGCTTTTCATATCGGTATTAGCAAGCACCCTGCTTATCTATTATAGCTGCATTTCTTTAGGTCAGCTTGCAAAGAAAAACAGAGTTGCCGCCGCATTCGGCGTATATGGAATTTGCTATGTTATTGTGCAGATTTTATCTACTGTTTTAATGGTAACTGTTCCGTTTGTTGTATCTGATATTGGGCAAGAAATGTTAGATTTCATAGAAAAAAATATCCTTACACTTATACACCTTTTCTTTGCTACTGTTATTACTATTTCGCTTGCAGTATCAACCGGTCTTTTCTTCTTAAACCGATATATTATGCGCCGCAAGCTTAATCTTGAATAGGAGGGATAATATGAAAAAGACAATAAAAAGAATTTTCGCTCTTGTTTTTGTGATAGCTTTTAGCCTATCCCTCTGCTCCTGCGTTGATATCAAGAAAATCAAGGCAAATCACGCATACTACGCCGATGAAAACGGTGAAAAAATCGTTTTCTGCGGTAAGGAGTACCTTTTAATAGAAAACTGGCCCGAAAATCTATATGCCCACCTTCCCGAAACGGGAACAGTTGCAGAGAAGGACATTCCCGTTCTTCTTGCAGACTCTATTGGTGGCAATCTTGATTTCAACGAGGCAAAGGTTATTATCGGAACTAATGGAAGCTACTACTGCCTTAAGGATAAATACGACGAAATGACAGATACCCTTTCAAGCCTTGAATATGGCCGTTACTGCACAGTAGAGTGGGTGTCAAAGGGGTTGTTTAATTATAAAGAGGAAATCAAACTTTTGGATAACAAAACCGCCGATGCAATCGATGATGTTTTAGCTACTGCAGAGCCGACTTCTTATAAGGATTATTATGATATTGATACTGTTGAAAACATTAACATAAATAAATGTGATAAGACTATGACATTTATGCAGTCGGATATTTTTATTTCCTATGATGCAAACCGAAATTATTATCTGGAAAGACACATCGAGGATATGGATTACGAAACTGTGTTTCCTGAAATTTACAAAATTCCCGAGAGCAAAAGGTTGATATTTGAAAAGCTCCTTCCCATAGACGAGGAGCTAATTAAAATGTGGACAAGGGAGTATTAAAAAGAAACAAGCCGCGGGCGCAGCCCGCGGCTTGTTTTATGCTTATTTGCAGAAAAGCTCCACATATCTATCCAGAGCATCACCTATAACTCGGGTTGCGGCTTCTCTGGGGTTTACCTCTTTTGCAACGGCATCCTTATCTTCAAGCGATTTGTAGACATTAAAGAAATGCCTCATTTCATCAAAGATATGAGCAGGAAGCTCAGAGATATCCTTGTACTTATTATATGTGGGGTCGGCAAAGGGAATGGCAATGATCTTTTCGTCGTTCCTGCCGTCGTCAAGCATTGAGATGTATCCGATTGGATAGCAGCGGACAAGCGTCAGCGGCTCGAGCGCCTGCGAGCAGAGCACAAGGACATCCAAAGGGTCCTCGTCGTCACCAAAGGAGCGGGGAATAAAGCCGTAATTGGCGGGGTAGTGAGTCGAGGTATACAAAACTCGGTCAAGCATAATAAGACCTGTTTCCTTGTCAAGCTCATATTTCTTTTTGCTGCCCTTGGAAATTTCAATAACAGCAACAAAATCCTCAGGGGTTATTCTTTTAGGGTCTATATCGTGCCAGATATTCATAATATGCCTCCGTTTTTATAAAATCGGAAAATTCTTGTGGTTGTATTATACAGTATTAATTAATATTTTTCAACAGCAGTTTTTTAAAACACAAAAAAATATGAGACACAGCTATTGACTTTACCACATTAAAGTGATAAAATATTAAAACAAAAGTGAAAAACGGAGGCTAAAAAGATGCAAAAGTGGCACACCGAGCAAACAGATAAGCTTGTTAAGGTGATAGCAGGTCTTGAAAATGAGGCTGAGTGCTACCGCCTTTTAGAGGACCTTTGCACTATTAAAGAAATTATGGATATGGCGCAGCGGCTTGAGGTCGCAAAGCTACTTAGCCAGAATAAAAACTATCAGGAAATAACAAAGGAAACAGGTGTAAGCACAGCCACCATCAGCCGTGTAAACAAATGCCTGTCTTACGGAAGCGGCGGCTACAAGGCGGCGCTCTTAAAGCTTTCTGAGTCGGAGGAATAAAATGAATTTAAACAGCTTAGAGCTTAAAAGACAAGAGCAGGCGGCATTTAAGCTGCGCTCTCTTTACCGCAGATTTGGCTACTCCCAATATAAAATGAGTAAATTTGAGGAATACGATTTGTATGTCAGTAATAAGGATTTCCTTATTTCCGACAGCGTTATAACCTTTACCGATACAAACGGAAAGCTTATGGCGCTAAAGCCTGATGTTACCTTGTCTATTATCAAGAACAGTGGTAGTGAGCAGGCAGTTCAAAAGGTTTACTATAATGAGAATGTTTACCGTGTTTCAAGCTCTGCTAAGTCTTTTAAGGAAATAATGCAGGTGGGCATTGAGTGCCTTGGAAATATTGACCTTTATAATCTTTCAGAGGTTGCTTTGCTTGCGGCCAAGAGCCTTAATATAATATCCCCCGAATGTGTGCTTGACATTTCGCATATGGGCATTGTTAGCGAGCTTTTAAATAGCTTTGGAATTTCTGCGAAAGCTGAAAAAAATATAATGCGCTGTATCGGAGAAAAGAATGTTCACGAGGCTTCAGCGGCGCTCTCTTGCGCGGGGGTTTCAGAGGAAAAAATCGCTGTGCTAAAGGAGCTTATTTCTCTGCACGGCGCGCCCTCTCTGGTGCTGCCCCGCCTTAAAGAGATTATAGGCGAGAGTGAGGCTGTGCGTGAGCTTGAGAGCCTGCTTTCCCTTTTAGAGGGCGCAGAGTGCAGCGATATAATAAATATTGACTTCTCGGTTATTAACGATATGAGCTATTATAACGGCATCGTGTTCAAAGGCTTTGTAAAGGGTATCCCCAGCGGTGTTTTATCGGGCGGTCAGTATGATAATCTTATGCAGCGAATGAACAAAAAGAGCGGCGCTATTGGATTTGCCGTTTATCTTGACCTTTTAGAGGGCCTTTTTGCAGATGCCCCCGAGTTTGATGCCGATATTTTGGTGCTTTATGATGAAAGCTCTGATTTAAAGGCGCTTTCCTCTTTTGTTCGTGAAAAAACAGCGCAGGGAGTGCGTGTCAGGGCAGAAAAAGCTATCCCGCAAAAGCTCAGATTTAAAGAGCTTTTCAAAGTCCTCAAAGGGGAGGTAATGAAACTTGAAAACAATGCTTAATGTCGCCCTCCCTAAGGGCAGGCTTGGAGAAAAGGTTTATTCAATGTTTGAAAAGGCGGGATTTCCTTGCCCTTGTATTCGCGAAAACAGCCGAAAGCTCATTTTTGAAAATGAAGAGTGCGGTGTTCGATATTTTTGGGTAAAGCCCTCAGATGTTGCTATATATGTCGAGCGCGGAGCTGCCGATATCGGCGTTGCAGGCAAGGATATTCTTTTAGAATACAAGCCCGATGTTTACGAGCTTTTTGACCTTAATATCGGCGTCTGCAAAATGGCGGTTGCGGCCGAAAAGGGCTTTCGTGATGACACAAGAAAAACCCTGCGGGTTGCTACAAAGTTTGCAAATATTGCAAGGGAGCACTATGCAAAGCAGGGGCGCGATATAGATATAATTCACCTAAACGGCTCTATCGAGATAGCTCCCATTTTAGGACTTTCAGATGTTATTGTTGATATCGTTGAAACAGGCAGTACACTCAGGGAAAATAACCTAGAAGTTATTGAAGATGTTACTGAGATAAGCGCAAGGCTTATTGCCAATAAGGCAAACTTTAAGTTTAGGAGTGGGCCTGTTGAGGCTATCGTCAGCGCTTTAAATGAGCAAACGGAGGCGCAGAAATGATTAAGATATTAAAGTACGGGCAGGTTTCAAATGAGGATATCTTTGCCCGCGTTACCCCTACAGTCAATGTGGAGGATATAGTCTCGGATATTATAGAAAATGTAAAGCAAAACGGTGACAGCGCAGTTCTTTCCTACTGCGAAAAATTTGATGGTGTGCGCCTTTCCTCGCTCCTCGTTTCACAAGAGGAAATAGACGAGGCTATGGATTTGGTCGAGCCTGAGTTTATAGAAGTGCTGAAAAAGGCTGCCGCCAATATAAGCCACTTTCACGAAAAACAGGTAAGAAACAGCTTTATTATAAACGACCAAAACGGAGTTGTGATGGGGCAAAAAATTATCCCCGTTGACAGAGCGGGTCTTTATGTCCCCGGCGGCACAGCCGCCTACCCCTCCACCGTTTTGATGGACGCTATCCCCGCCCGCATTGCAGGCTGCAAAGAGGTTGTTATGGTAACCCCGCCCTCTAAAGAGGGAAGGGTTAACCCCGCAATTTTAGCAGCGGCAAAAATTGCAGGTGTAAGCCGAATATTCAAGGTTGGCGGAGCGCAGGCTATTGCCGCCCTCGCCTTTGGCACCGAGAGTATACCCAAGGTCGATAAAATAGTCGGCCCCGGAAATGCCTTTGTTGCTGAGGCTAAAAAGCAGGTTTTCGGAACTGTATCCATTGATATGATTGCAGGGCCCAGCGAAATTCTTATAGTTGCAGATGGAAAAAGCTCTGCTCGCTGCGTTGCCGCTGACCTGCTTTCTCAGGCAGAGCACGATGTGCTTGCAAGCGCCGTTTTAGTAACCGACAGTATGGAGCTTGCCCTCTCTGTTCAGAAGGAATTAGAGGAGCAAATTCCGCTTTTAGAGCGCTCTGAAATTGCAAGAAAATCCATTGATAATAACGGAAAAATTATCGTTGCAGATAGCCTTTCTGCCGCAATTGAGATTTCAAACGAAATCGCTCCCGAGCATTTGGAGCTTTGTGTTGATAACCCCTTTGACTATCTTGATAGTATCCGCCACGCAGGCTCTATCTTTATGGGCAGAAACTGCCCCGAGGCACTTGGTGATTATTTTGCAGGCCCTAACCACACCCTGCCCACAAGCGGAACTGCACGCTTTTCAAGTCCGCTTTCGGTAGATGATTTTATAAAGAAAACACAGTACACATATTTTACCCGCGAGGCTTTAGAAAGTGTTGCCGAGGATGTTGCGCTGTTTGCCAAAAAAGAGGGACTTACGGCGCACGCAAAAAGCGCAGTAGTGCGTCTTGAGGAGGAAAAATGAGTAGATTTTTAAGTCAAAAATATAAAAATCTCGTTCCTTACACACCGGGCGAGCAGCCAAAGCAAATGAAGTACATAAAGCTTAACACAAATGAGTCCCCCTTCCCGCCATCAAAAAAGGCAGTAGCAGAGGCGGAAAAGACGCTAAATAACCTTCAGCTTTATTCAGACCCTGAGGCGGCAAGGCTTAAAAAGAGCTTGGCTGTTACCTTTGGAGTGTCTGAGGATGAGGTTCTCCCCACAAACGGGTCGGACGAAATTTTAAATTTCGCCTTTATGGCATTTTGCGACTCTCAGAAAGGCGCGGCTTTTGCCGATATAACCTATGGCTTTTACCCCGTTTTTGCTGATATCAATAATATTCCATATACAAAAATCCCGCTAAAAGAGGATTTTACAATTGATATTACAAAGTATTTCGGGCTGGGAAAAACTATCTTCATAGCCAACCCCAACGCTCCGACGGGAATTGCTCTCTCGCTCCCCCAAATCCGGCAGATTTTAGATAACAACCGCGACAGTGTTGTGGTGATAGACGAGGCTTATGTCGATTTCGGCGCAGAAAGCTGCGTGCCTTTAATTTATGAATATGATAATCTTTTGGTCACCCAGACCTTTTCAAAATCCCGCTCAATGGCGGGTGCAAGGCTTGGAGTTGGCATCGGCTGCAAAAGCTTGATTGCCGACCTAAATGCCATTAAATATTCAACCAACCCCTATAATGTAAACTCAGTAACTATGGCGGCGGGTATTGGCGCTCTTTCTGATGAGGAGTACACCAAGAACAACTGCAAAACCATCGCCCAAAATCGCGAGTGGCTCAAAAAAGAGCTGACCGCTCTCGGCTTTGAAATGACAAACTCGCTTTCCAATTTCGTTTTTGCAAAGCACAAAACGGCAGATGGAGAAAAGCTCTATCTTGCCCTTAAACAAAAGGGAATTTTAGTGCGCCATTTCAGTGCGCCGCGTATTTGGGAGTATCTGAGAATTACCATAGGAACACTCGATGATATGAAAACACTAGTAGAAACCCTCAAAGAAATATTGGAGGAAATGAAATGAGAATAGCAGAAATTTCGCGTAAAACGGCTGAAACCGATATCAGCCTTAAGCTCAATATTGACGGCAAGGGAGCCTCCTGTGTAAACACAGGCTGCGGCTTTCTTGACCATATGCTCACCCTTTTTGCAAAGCACGGTAAATTTGATTTGGAAATAGCTTGCAAGGGTGACACAAATGTCGATGACCACCACACAGTTGAGGATGTCGGCATCTGTCTCGGAGAAGCATTTAAAAAGGCTCTTTGTGATAAAAAGGGCATCTGCCGTTACGGCTCGCTCGCCCTTCCTATGGACGAGGCGCTCATTCTTGCGGCAGTTGACCTTTCGGGTAGAAGCTATTTAGGCTATAAGCTTTCTATCCCCTCGCAAAAGGTTGGCAGCTTTGACACAGAGCTTGTAGAGGAATTTTGGCTGTCCTTTGTAAGATGCGCTGCATTAAATCTTCACATTACAAGCCTCAGCGGCAGCAACTCGCACCATATAATTGAGGGCGCGTTCAAGGCGGCGGCAAGAGCGTTGAGAGATGCCGTTAAGATAGACATAGACTTTGCCGATGAAATACCTTCCACGAAGGGAGTTCTCTGATGGTAGCCATCGTAGACTATGGGGTTGGAAACCTCTTTTCACTAAAAAGTTCGCTTGCCTTTATCGGGGCAGATGCGGTTGTAACCTCTGATGAAAAGGTGCTAAGGAGCGCCGATAGAATAATTCTCCCAGGTGTCGGCGCGTTTCCCGAC
>JAXJQH010000141.1:0-19483 GCA_036311245.1 Oscillospiraceae bacterium
GCACCACTGATTGTAAAGCTTGGGCAGGTCGCGGTAGGAGTGGATTATGCTTTTGTAATGCTCGCAGAAAAGGGTTTCAGAGGTGGGGCGGACACAAAGTTTTTCCTCAAGCTTTTCGTTTCCGCCGTGGGTAACCCAGGCAACCTCGGGGGCAAAGCCTTCGACGTGGTCTTTTTCCTTTTGGAGCAGGGATTCGGGAATGAACATCGGCATATAGACATTTTCGTGCCCTGTTTTCTTAAACCTCGCGTCAAGCTCCTTCTGAATCAGCTCCCAGATTGCATATCCGTAAGGGCGGATGACCATACATCCGCGAACAGAGGAATAGTCAATAAGCTCAGCCTTAATAACGATGTCGGTGTACCATTTTGCGAAATCCTCGTCCATCGAGGTGATTTCTTTAACCATTTTGTTGTCTGCCATTGTGAAAAATCTTCCTTTCGGTTTGGGGTTTGCTTTATTTGTGATTAAAGGTAGGGACGAGCTTGCGAACTGCATCAAAGATGGGCTGTTCCTCGTCGCTTACCATATGTTCCTTTAAAATATCTGCCTGCTCTAAAATGAGATTTTCGTCACTTGGGATAGGTTTGCAGACATAGATTTTGTTGTTCTGCGTTTTGGAAACCTCTTCTTCCGACAGCGAAAGCTCCTCAAAAAGCTTTTCGCCCGGTCTCAGACCCGTGTAGATGATGTCGATGTCCTTGTTTGGAATCTGTCCACTCAGACGAATAAGGTCGGCGGCAAGGTCGGAAATCAAAATTGGCTCGCCCATATCAAGAACAAAAATCTCGCCGCCCTTTGCCATCGAGCCTGCCTCTAAAACAAGCTGAACAGCCTCTGGAATGGTCATAAAATAGCGCTTCATTTCGGGGTGTGTAACCCTGACGGGACCGCCTTTTTTTATCTGCTCTAAGAACAGAGGAACAACGCTGCCCTCGCTGCCCAAAACATTTCCGAAACGAACTGCGGCAAAGCTGGTGTTGCTGTGCCTGTCCTCCATTTGAATCAGCATTTCGGCAATTCGCTTGGAAGCGCCCATAATGTTGGTGGGATTAACCGCCTTGTCGGTCGAAATAAGTATAAATTTCTGAACACCGTACTTTGTGGCGGTTTTTGCAGTGTTGAGCGTGCCGAAAACATTGTTTTTAATAGCCTCGCAGGGGTTGTATTCCATCATAGGAACGTGCTTGTGCGCCGCCGCGTGGAACACCACCTGAGGCTTGTATTTTTCAAAAACCATCTCAAGGCGGGCGGTATCGCGGATAGAGCCGAGAATGGTTTCGTATCTGTCGCGGTCATAAATGGCCCTGAGCTTGTTGTCAATTTTGAAAAGACTGTTTTCGCAAATGTCAAAAATAATGAGCTTGTCAGCACCGTATTTTAAAACCTGATTGCAAATTTCGCTGCCGATAGAGCCTGCGCCGCCCGTAACAAGAACGGTTTTGCCCTGAATAAAGCTCGAAACAACTCCCATATCAAGCTCAACTCGCTCGCGGCGGATAAGGTCATTGGTGTCAACATCGGACATATCAAGTCTGCGACCTGTCGGCGAGGCAACATCCTGCACAGCGCCAAATCGGCGCAGGCGGCAGCCGCTTTCGGCGCAGATGGCAATTATCTCTCGCAGCGCATCCTTGGGAATAACATTGATGGCAAGGATTACCTCGCCAATGTCCTTGTCGCAAATTATGCGCGAAAGAGCCTCGCGGCTACCGAATATTTTAAGTTCAGAAACCGTTTTGCCAATGAGGTCTAAATTATCATCAATAAATCCGACGGGGCGGTTTTCGCTGTCGTCCATAATAAGGCGCTTTGCAAGGTAGTGTCCAAGCTCGCCCGCACCATAGATGAGAGTGTTAATTTGCTTGCCGTGGCCCGTTAGTTTTTTGAAATAGTAGAGCAGCACCGAGCTGTAAAATTGTAAAAATCCGTGACCCGCGCAGCTTAAAATAAACAGCACAACAACGATAACAAAGGTGCATTTTAGGCGCAGGGTGTTTAAAAACTGAATATGTAAAAGCTGAGGCACAAAAAATGCTATTGCGCCAACAATAAGAGAGATGACGCCGTGCTTGAAGATGTCAATAGTTCCGAAATATTTAGTTCCAAGCGAGTACATTGAAAAAATGCAGTGAAAGAGAACGATAAGCGCAAAATAAACAGCGATATAACGCAGAGCTGTATAAATAGGAAAGGTATCACCAAACCCGTAAACGATTTCAATGCCGACAAAAACGGCAGCGGCAACAGATATTAAATCCCAAAAAAGTAGGAGAAAGATGCGCAAGAGTTTTTTGCCGAAATCCTTCATTTTATTACCTCCGTTTATATTTCTTTGCGCAGGTATCCATAATTAAGACTATTGTAACATTTTTAGGCCTGTAAAGCAAGTAATTTTCCGCAGTATCTACAAAAATTGTTGATAAAGTTTTTGTTTAAATAAAAAGAGGGCGAACACTGTTCGCCCCTACGATGTGATTTAATATTGTGTTGTAGGGAATGCATTTATGCATTCCGCCTATACGGAACGGATAAATCCGTCCCCTACAATTTTCATTATTCACTAAAAACGGTCACCCGTCGGGTGACCGTTTTGCTCTACATAATAACCTTGCTTAAAAATTCTTTGAGGCGGGGGTTTTTCGGGTGGTTAAAAATTTCGTCGGGTGTTCCCTGCTCGGTAATTCTGCCTGCATCCATAAAGAATATGCGGCTGCCAACCTCGCGGGCAAAGCCCATTTCGTGCGTAACCACCACCATTGTCATACCCTCGTCAGCAAGCTGCTTCATAACATCAAGAACCTCGCCGACCATTTCGGGGTCAAGGGCGCTTGTTGGCTCGTCAAAGAGCATAACCTTGGGGTTCATCGCAAGGGCGCGCACTATTGCAACTCGCTGCTTTTGTCCACCCGAGAGGGTTGAGGGGTAAACATTTGCCTTGTCCTCAAGTCCGACACGGCGAAGAAGCTCAAATGCCTTTTGGATTGCTTCTTCTTTTGTCATTTTTTTGAGCAGAATGGGAGCAAGGGTGATGTTTTCAAGAACAGTTTTGTTATTAAACAGGTTAAACTGCTGGAATACCATTCCGATAGACTCGCGGTGCTTATTAATGTCAACCTTCATATCGGTAAGGTCCTCACCCTCAAAGATGATGGAGCCGCTTGTGGGGTCTTCCATACAGTTTATGCAGCGCAGAAAGGTGCTCTTTCCGCCGCCCGAGGGGCCTATGACAACAACCTTGTCGCCCTCGTTGATGGTTTCTGTAATGTCGCAAAGAACCTGAAGCTCTCCAAAGCTTTTGCAAAGATTTTTAATTTCTATCACTTTTTCTCAGGCTCCTTTCCATAAGCTTAACACCAAGAGAAATGAGCATTACCAAAATAAGATATATCGCCGCAAGCATCAGATAAGGAATCATATAGCTGTAGTTGGAGTCGCCGATTTGGCGAAATGCCTTGGTGATATCTACAACAGCAATAAAGCTTACAACCGAGGTTTCTTTAATAAGAGTAATAAATTCGTTTCCGAGGGTTGGGAGAATGTTTTTAATTCCCTGAGGAACAACAATTTTAAACATTGAGGTCCAATAGCCAAGTCCTAACGCCCTTGCCGCCTCGAGCTGACCGGGGTCAACCGCTTGCATACCGCTTCGCATAATTTCCGAAACATATGCACCGCTGTTCATACCAAAAATAATAATGGCAACCATTGTGCTGTTCATTCGCAGTCCCAAAGCCGGAAGAAGAACAAACCAGCCTATAAGAAGCTGAACTACCATCGGCGTTCCCCTGAAGATTGCTATGTAAATGTCGCATAAACAAGAAAAAAACCGAGGCGCAAAATGATACTTGGGTATCATTTTAATAAGCGCTATCAGTGTTCCGATTACAATACCTATTAAAAGACCGAAAACTGCTATCTCAATAGTAGTTACCAATCCGTCAAGGACGGATTGGTAACCCTTAGCAGTGATGAATTTACTTAAAAATAATTCCCACTCAACTTTTGTCATTATTTGAGCTCCTTAAGCTTTGCGAGAGCGTCCTCTGATGTTTTGCACTCATCAAATGTTGCATCGTCCTTCATAGCAAGGATAACCTGATATGAGCCCTTCTCGTAAGGATCTGAGAAGTTAACGATTTTTGCACGAGCGGGGCTGATTGTAAGACCCGAAGCTGCCATATCAACGCCGTTTTTGCCGATAGATGTAACAACCGACTCAAAAGCCATATCCTGAATAACAATTTCCATATTGAGCTCAGCAGCAATTAATTTAAGGATTTCAATGTCGATACCTGCAAATTCGTTACCAACAACGAACTCATAGGGAGCGAAAGCGGCGTTTGTAGCAACTACGAGCTGATCCTTGTTTGCATCGTACTCTGCAGATTTAAGTGTTGCGCCCTTCCAATCAGCGGCGTTGTCGTCGCTTACGTTAGCAAATTTTTCGTAAATGTCAGCAATTTCATCTTTTTTCTCTGCAAGAACCTTATTGATTGTTGCGAGAAGCTCGGGCTGTGCCTTATCAACGCCAAAGCCAAAGTCCTCTTTTGTGAGAGCGTAGTCGATAACCTTGATTTCCTTGTTCTTGGAGGCAAGCTCTTTACCAACTGCTGCGTCGATAACAACATATTTAATGTTGCCGTTCTTCATGTCCTCAACTGCAAGACCTGCATTGTCATAAGCTTTGGTGTCAATGTTAGCAAAGCCATCAAAGCCCCAATCGGCATCGCCTTTTAAGAAGGACTCGCCTGTTGTACCGGACTGAACGCCGATAGCAACCTTGGTGTTTTTTTCGCCGCAGCCTGCAAAGCAGCCGAGCATAAGGGTGAGCGCCATAAGAGTGGCAAGGAGTTTTGCAAATGTCTTTTTCATGTGTGTAACCTCTTTCTTTATTTTTTTAGTTAGAATAACCTTTTCAACAACGCCATTATAATGCATAAATTTTAACTTGTCAATAGTTTTTTGAATAAATATGCGGAAAAATTAAATTATTTTTAATATTGAGGAAAATATATTCAAATATTGCCGCAATTATGCCTTGTGACAGCATAAAACCAAAAAGCAAA
Organism: Oscillospiraceae bacterium; assembly: GCA_036311245.1. Classification (GTDB taxonomy): domain Bacteria; phylum Bacillota; class Clostridia; order Oscillospirales; family Ruminococcaceae; genus SIG578. Next base: position 5,070 of record JAXJQH010000141.1, read on the forward strand.
ACCAATAATTATTCAGAATAAATGAATATCTATTCATAATGAGCGGGTGGCTTTAGTTAGGAAAAGCTTCTTAGAAATGGCGGTTTTTATGAATTTGCTTTTTTCGGTCCTTTTGCACATTAAATATAAGCACCCAGGTGCAAAATGCGAGAGTGGCACAGATAATAACTATAACTGTAATGGTTTGCCAGCCAAGTCCGCTTTCCTTTTCGGTGTTTTGTGCGGTATCGTTTGCCGGCTGCGATGAAACGCTCTCGACTTGCGAGACAACGGGCGGCTCTTCTATAACCTCATAAAGATTGGGAACTGTTTTGGGTGCGGTTCTGTGCCCTGTTGCCTGCTCGTAGCTGTATGAGAGCGAGAGTAGGAGCGAGTCCTCGTTTGGCAGAGCTACAAATTCAAGCCCTGCGCCCACACCATCTGTGGTGTAGCCCATAGGAACGGTTATTGCGGGCATTCCCACAAGAGAGGGCAGATAGCCGCCGCAGTTAAGGTAGGCAGCGCCGTCGGCAACGTGACTTCCGTACTGGTCAAAGCCGCTTTTAAGAGGAGCTGAGAGATATGCGGGGAAAACGAGCGCCTGCGCGCCGTTTTGCGAAAGCACATTTTTAACTTCGGCGAGCAGATTTGCCTTTGCAGCAGCGCTGCCGCTGTATGATTCGCGGCAGGTGTTGTAGTATGTAAAGAGCTTGGGGATAGAAACTGTCACAACATTAGCGCCCTGCGCTTTTAAGTCCTCTAATGCCTTTTCAAAAAGGGCTTCTATCTCGTCGTCAGACCGCTTCCACTCGTTAGGTGAGTTGTAGGTGTACTGCGATAGCTCCTTCAAAACCGCAACCGTTTTGCCTTTCAGAGCGTCTTTTGACAGAGATTTCAGATACGGAGTGGTCTGGGCATTGTCGGTCAAAATGTCGAGCAGCAGCGCGGTGTCCTCAACAGAGCGCGCCATAGGGCCGATGGTGTCGCGTGCCTTTACAACATTACTCGCACCTGTGTAGTCGGTAAGAGAATGGGTGGGGCGCAGCGCCACAATGCCATTTAGAGCAGCGGGATAGCAGAGAGAGAAGTTCGTGTCTGTGCCCAGTGCGGCGGCGGCAAAGTTTGCACTGACAGCGGTAGCGCTGCCGCCCGAGGAGCCGCCTGCGGAAAACTTTGTGTTATATGCGTTTCGGGTTTCGCCCAAAATCGAGCTTACTGTGTAGCGGGTGGCGGTGTCGTCGGTGGAAAGGTTGGTTTTGCCTAAGATAATCGCGCCCTGCTCTGTCAGCGCAGCAACAGCGGCAGCATCAGCCTCTGCAACGGCATCCTTAAGCGAGGCTTTGCCAAGCGTGGTGGGAAAACCGCCGACATCTATATTGTCTTTAACTAAAATGGGAATTCCGTGCAAAAGTCCGCGCACTTTTCCTGCAGCGCGCTCAGAATCGAGCTGCTTTGCCTGCGTAAGGGCATTTTTGTTAATAGAAATAATGCTATTGAGCTTAACGCCGTCTTTATCATATGTGTTTATGCGTTCGATATAAACCGAGCAAAGCTTTTCTGAGGTGATTTTGCCGCTCTCGAGCATTTCTCGCAGCTGCGAGAGCGAGGCCTCGAAAATCTCAGCCTTGCCGATGTCATCGCGCACCCCTTCGCTCTTAGCAATAGAACTTGAGGCGGTGGATGCCATCGCACTAACGGGGAAAAGCACAAGCGCAAGGCAGAGCATAAGAGCCACCGCCTTTTTTATTATAAGCTTATTTATAAAAATCACATCCTTAAGTCGTTCTTTTCTCTATTGTATAATTTTTGGCTCAGGAAATCAAGTGGCGGTGCAAAAGCTAAATGTAAACTTTTATTTTTCTCTGAAAATTTATTTTACTAATAAAATTGTTTATGCTAAAATAAAGGAAAAGGGAGGTGCAAGGGGTGGCAAAGCAAATATCTGTGCGCAGAAAAAGAAAAAGGCGCGGCTTTAAGGTGGCAGCGGCGGTTTTTGCAGTTGTGTTTTCTGTTGCGGCGCTGCTTGAGGCGGGAGTTTTTGTAGAGCACCTTTCCCCTGTCTTCACTCCCGATTACAAAAAGCAAGACATTTCGGCTCTGCTTTTAAAAGAAGAGCGCTCGCAGCAGGATTATATGATGCTTTATCAGCAAACGGGGCTTTCCGCAAAAGCGATAGATGAGCTAATTTATAGCGGCGAGGCTCAGAGAGTTTTAGATATTCAAAATGACTTCTTTACTCCCCGTGAGCGCATTACCACTCAGTTTGCGCCCTTTACCTGCTGTCATACTATTGACACGAACATAAAAACCGTACCGCTCAAAGAGGGTGACATAATCGTTTCCCCCACAACGCATTTTTCATTTTTCCGTTTAGGACACGCTGCACTTGTCGTTAATGCTCAAAGCGGCGATATGGCATCCTCGGTGGGATATATGAGCGAGAGCTTTAAAGAAAATATTTCAGAGATTACCGATAGAACTTCCTTTATTATATTGCGCCCGAAAGATAAGAGTAAGGCGGCGGCAGCCGCAGAGTATGCCGAGCAAAATCTTTTGGGTCTTCCCTATTCGGTTTCGGTAGGGCTTACAAGCAAGAAATTCCCCGATACCCCCGACCGCACCAACTGCAGTCACCTTGTCTGGTATGCCTACAAGGCGCAGGGAATTGACCTTGACCAAAACGGCGGTCCGTTTGTTTTCCCCGCTGATATGATTTTAAGCAGTGACCTTGAAATAGTTCAGGTTTACGGCATAAATCCGCAAACGGTTTTAAAATAAAAATCCACCCGCGGGTGGATTTTTATTTATACATTATCTTATAGCGCGCATTTCGGAGCTTAGGATATATTTTTCTTTTGCAGCCTTGATATTTGGAATATGAGGCTGAGCTAAATGTATCTGCTGCTTTTCCTCGCTCTCCCACTCTTCAAATAGGAAAAGGACATTCTCATCTTTAGCGCTGTAATAGTAGTCATAGCGGATACATCCGTCCTCGGCACGAACAAGAGCGGCAGTGCCGTTATTTTCAAGTTCTTCTACGAACTTTTCTCTCATCCCCTCTTTTGCCGTGTATGTTACAAAAAGCAAAAATGTTTTATCCATTATATATTCCTCCAATATTTATATTTCTAAAAGCAAGGATAAGTGATTATAAATTATCTTGCTTTTGGGCAGCTTTTTTCTGCGTTATGTAGTTATGCCGATAGAGCCGCGTAAAATCAGCACAGTTCCGACCGCTGCTGAGAAAAAGGGTGACTGCTCATTGCAGCTTCTTTAAATCAGAAATTACGAAGCAGCCCCCATATAGCAAGGCTGAGAAGTGTCAAAATTACTGTAATAATAAAGACACGCGACAGCGCTCTCTTGTGCTTTTTTAAGCAACTAAACAAAATGAGCTCCAAAAGGCAAAGGTAGCAAAGAAAAACCGTTATCCACAGCATTTTTTACAGCTCGCTTTTAACAAAGCCGACCTTGTGGTAGACCTTTTCCAAAGTTCTCTTTGAAAGAACTTTTGCAAACTGTGCGCCCTTAGTGCACACTCCCATTAAATATGCCTTATCCTTACAGAGGCGGTCAAACTCATTCCTTATAGGCTCAAGGGTGTCGGCAACGCACTCGCCGACGGCAAGCTTAAAGTCGCCGTAGCCTCTGCCCTCAAATTCCTTCTCAATTTCAGCAAAGCCCTTGCCCGAAACAGAGGAATATATGGACATTAAGTTGTTGATTCCGCTCTTGCCCTCGCCGTAGCGCACAACGCTGTCACTGTCGGTAACGGCACGCTTGAATTTGCGGATAATGGTGTCGCGGTCGTCAAGCAGTGTAATAAATGAGTTCTGATTTTCGTCCGACTTGCTCATTTTCTTGTCGGGGTCGGAAAGCGACATAACCTTTGCCGAAACCTTGGGGATATAAGGCTCGGGAACGGTGAACACATTTCCGTAAAGTCCGTTAAAGCGCTCGGCAATATTGCGGGCAAGCTCTAAGTGCTGCTTCTGGTCAACGCCGACGGGAACAAGGTCGGTCTTGTAGAGCAGAATGTCAGCTGCCATAAGAACGGGGTATGTAAAGAGCCCCGCGTTTATGTTGTCAGCGTGGCGCTTGGATTTATCCTTAAACTGAGTCATTCTCGAAAGCTCGCCGAACTGTGTGTAGCAGGAAAGAACCCATGAAAGCTCGGCGTGCGCGCTGTTGTGGCTTTGCAGAAAGAGGACGCTCTTTTCGGGGTTGATGCCACAGGCGAGCAGCAAAGCTACCGAGTCAAGAGTCTGGCGGCGCAGGGCGGCGCTGTCCTGACGCACCGTTATGGCGTGCAGGTCAACCACCGAGAAAATGCAGTTATAATCCTCCTGCAGCTCCTTCCAGTTTTTTATAGCGCCGAGGTAGTTTCCAAGTGTAAAAACACCTGTTGGCTGAATTCCGCTGAATATTACTTTCTTTTTTTCGGGAGCAGTCTGTTCCATTTTGTCCTCCAAATTATTTATGATATTTCATTGAGTTTATTATTGAAAAAGCTCGATAAAGCTGTTCTAAAAGCAGGGTGCGGAAAAGCTGATGCGGAAAGGTCATTTTAGAAAAGGAGAGCCTAAGGTCACAGCGCTCTTTTATTTTGTCAGAAAGTCCAAAAGAGCTTCCTATTATAAAGCATAGCTTTCCCTTGCCGTTTGCGGCAAGGCTCTGTATTTTCTCTGCAAGCTGGGGGGAAGAAAGCTCTTTTCCCTCAATGCAAAGGGCACAGCAAAAGGCATCTTTAGGGATTTCCTTTAAAATAGCCTCGCTCTCTCGCGCGAGTGCGATGTCAATTTCTGCCTGCGAGGGATTTTCCGAAAGGGTACTTTCAGAAAGCTCGCGAACAGAGAGGCTGCAAAACCGCGAAAGCCGCTTTTCATATTCACTGCAGGCATCGCGCCAGAACCGCTCTTTGAGTTTTCCGATGCAAATAACCGTTACCGCTATCAAAAAGCATACCTCCGCATTTTAGTTATCTACTGCATTGTAGCATAAAAACGCGGTATTGTCCATAATTGTTTATAAAATCTTTTGCCTAAAAGCTTAAAGCATTTGCGTTTTTTCTGCAAAGCTCGTTTTTGCCCGCGTGCGGTCTGTGTGCCGATTTGCCTGCGGCGACTTTACAGGTGCACGATTATGGATGGTTTTTAACAGATGGCAGCAATAGGTGAAAAATTTTTAAAATTTTCTTATTAATAATAGTTACTAATAGCTTGACAAGCAAAAAATTATATGCTATTATAATGACAACGAAAGAGAAAAGGAGGCTGAGAGATGAATAAAACAGCGGTTATGCGCAATACTCCGCAGAGAAAGCTGATTTTAGAGGTTGTCAGGCAAAGCTGCGACCACCCTACGGCTGAAACCATCTATAGACGAGCGTCGGAAATTTCTTCCCGCATAAGTCTTGGAACGGTTTACAGAAATCTTGCGGTTTTATCGCAGCTCGGAGAGATTATAAAGCTATCATCACCTATTGGCCCCGACCACTATGATTTTAACCTTTCAGACCATTGTCATTTCGTTTGCAGCCGCTGCGGCGAAATGTGCGATATTCCAATAGAGTGCGCTCCGAGCGAAAAGGAGCTGCGTGCTCCCGAAAAAAGCGGGTTTGACATTCATAGCCACACACTTACCTATGTTGGTATATGCCCCTCTTGCAAAAAATTAAATTTGGAGGTAAAATAAATGAGTAAAGCGAAATTCTATCTTTGTGAGCACTGTAAAAATCTTATCGGAATGATAAACGATGCGGGCGTTCCCATCGTCTGCTGCGGCCAGAAAATGACTGCGCTTGAGCCTAACACCACCGAGGCAGCAGGGGAAAAGCATCTGCCGGTTATAGAGCAAAGCGGTAATACCGTTACCGTCAATGTCGGTTCTGTAAATCACCCTATGACAGAGGAGCACTCCATTGAGTGGATTTATCTTGAAACAAGTGCCGGCGGTCAGCGCAAGAGCCTTGCAGCGGGCAGAGAGCCTAAAGCCGAGTTTATTCTTGCAGATGGCGAGAAGGCGCTCGCGGCATATGCCTACTGTAATTTGCACGGACTTTGGAAAACCGAAATTTAGCTGATTTAAAAAGAAATTTTTGGATATAATTTAATATATTTAATATATAAAATAAAATTAAAATTTTGGAGGAAACTAAAATGGCAAAAGAACTCAAAGGAACTAAAACCGAAAGAAACCTCGCTGCAGCATTCGCAGGCGAAAGTCAGGCAAGAAATAAGTACACTTATTTCGCATCTGTTGCAAAAAAGGAAGGCTACGAGCAGATTGCAGCTCTTTTCTTAAAGACTGCTGACAACGAGAAGGAGCACGCAAAAATGTGGCTCAAAGAGCTCGGCGGCATTGGCGACACCGCTCAGAACCTCAAGGCAGCAGCCGAGGGCGAGAACTATGAGTGGACCGATATGTACGACACCTTTGCTAAAGAGGCAGAGGAAGAGGGCTTTACCGCTATCGCAGCCCGTTTCCGCGCAGTAGCTGCTATCGAGAAGGCTCATGAGGAGAGATACCGCGCACTTCTCAACAATGTTGAGATGAAGCAGGTATTTGAGAAAGGCGAGATGACCATGTGGGAGTGCCGCAACTGCGGACACCTTGTTATGGGCAACAAAGCTCCCGCTGTATGCCCCGTTTGCGTACATCCCCAGAGCTTCTTCGAAGTCAGAAAAGAAAATTACTAAAAATTTCAAAAAAACCGCCCATAGGGAGACACTTCGTAAAGAAGTTTCTCCCTACTTTCTTTTTGCATAAAAATTGACACTTCTCTGTTGAAAGTGTCATAGTGGGTTACGCACTTTCAAAAAGTGCGTAACTATATTAAAATTAACTTAGCTCAAAGATAAGAACAACAAGTGATATTGTGAGACAGGTCTCACAGTGATATTTTGCCTAACGGCAAAGTGATATTGAAACTTTTAGTTTCAGTGATATTATATTTGCCTCCAAAACTGTCCGAAGGACAATATCACGATGCGAAGCATCATATCACTGCGAAGCAATATCACTCGCCTTTGGCGAATATAACTGAGGCACCTTCCTTACGGAGGGTGCCTCTACGGGCGGTTTTTTTATTTTTTCTTTCTGCGTTTAAGCTTGATTTTCATATTGTTTAAAAATATGCAACAAGAATGGTATATTCCTCTGATAAAGTAAAAAATAAAATGAACTCTGTAAAATAGCACATCCTTGCGCTCCATTATTACAACGTGTTTCATTTCTCCGCAGCCCTCACAAAGCTCGGGGTTGTCGGACAAAATATATTCTTCTTCCGGAGTATTAAGCTTAAACATCTCGTTGTAACATTTTACACAAAATTCAGCCATTTTTCCCGCTCCTTTAAAATCATTAACCAACATTTGTTAGTATATTCCCTATTTTAATTCCTTATAATTAAAATGTCAAGAACATTTGTAGGTGATGAAATGAGGGAAAAGTTAGCTGCGCGCTTAAAGCAATGCAGAAAAGAAAAGGGATTTACGCAGGCGCAGGTCGCAATTTACTGCGACATAACCGAAAAAGCCTATCAGAATTACGAGCTGATGACGCGAGAACCAAAATTGGAAATTCTTGTAAGAATTGCGGATTTATTTAAAGTATCTCTCGATTATCTTGCGGGTAGAACTGATATTAAATAAACATTAAAAGCCGCCCACACGGGCGGCTTTTTGTTTTGCATAAAACGCCTCTTTTTGCAGAAACTATTTTCGAAAAGAGGTGACAAGAATGTCTGAAAATTTTAAAAACAAGCAGCAGAACAATTCTCAGAATAAGAAGAATAACAACAATTCTCAGAACAAGCAGAACAATAACAACTGCCAGAATAAGAAAGAGCAGTCTTCTGAGAACAAGCAGAACAATAACAACAACTACTAAGTTTTCTGTGATAGATAAAAAGAGCTGCCCTTTTTTGGGGCAGCTCTTTTTTATAAAAGTTCGCGGAGCTTGTTTAAAAACGCCTCTTCGCCAAAGGTGTTTATCTTGAAAAATACCGCCTGACTTCCGCCCGAGGTGACGGCGGAAAGATGCACGTCGCCGCCGTTTTCAAAAAGAGTAACGCTAAGGCTTAAGCGGTTATTTCCCCAATAACTATAGCGCTCAAAAACGCGAACGCTGCAGCGTGCGCCGTTTTCACTAAAATCGCTGCTCTCCTCAAGAGTTGCCGACATACTGCTGTCAAGAATTCCGTCAACTATGCGGCGCAGCACCGAGTCAAAGCTCTCATCTTTTATGAGTTTTTCAAATTTTGCCATAAAATGCGCTCTCCCTTTATTTAGATTTTTTAAATATTTTATTTATAAGAGCCAATATGCCGACGAGTACCATTCCTGCGACTATTGCAACAACGAGGTCAAAAACAACAGTCAGCACAAGTGTCAGCAGCATAACAAGGGTGTCGGTTTTAGGCTTGTTTTTAACGGTATGAGCCACCTTGCGCCACTCGCTCATATTATATGCAACTACAAAAAGAATTGCGGCGATTGTGGGCATTGGGATAAGTCCCGCATAGGGCATTAAGAACAGAAGCACTAAAAGCAAAACTGCGGAGTGAACCATTCCTGCGAGGGGTGTCCTGCCGCCGTTTTTAACATTGGCAGCGGTGCGCGCGATAGCACCCGTTGCAGGAATTCCGCCAAACAGAACAGAAGCTACATTTCCAACTCCCTGAGCCACAAGCTCGCTGTTGGGGTTGTGCTTGTCGTCTATCATAGAATCGGCAACAACGCAGGAGAGTAGCGACTCAATGCCTGCAAGCAGCGCTATTGTAAAGGCGTTGGGGAGAACGGCGAGAATTTTGTCAATGCTAAAATCCATACTGCCGAAATCGACAGAGGGAAGTCCTGCGGGAATTGTGTAAAGCTCGCCAATGGTGTAAACACCCTGCCCGAGAGAGGGGATAAATGCGACCATAAGCGCGCCTACAAGCACCGCAATAAGTGAGGGCGGCACCCTTTTCTCAAGCTGGGGATAGAAAATGAGTATTGCAAGGCTCACTGCGCCAACTAAAAGCGCCTGAGGGCTGAATGTGCCGATAGATGCTATATTAGCCTCGATTTTCTCGAGCGTTTCAATAGGCTTTACGCCGCTTTCGTAGGAAAGTCCGAGGAAATCCTTTATCTGACCTACCAGAATGGTGATGGCAATACCCGAGGTAAAGCCTGTTGTGATGGTATAGGGTATGTATTTAATGAGCGAGCCGAGCTTAAAAATTCCCATTAAAACGAGTAGCACGCCCGCAATAATGGTTGCAATAAACAGCCCGTCCATTCCCTCTGTTGCCACTATTGACGCAACAACGGTTGCAAATGCGGCGGTAGGGCCAGCTATCTGAACTCGGCTGCCGCCGAGGAGCGAAACAAAAAAGCCTGCCGCAATGGCGGTGTAAATTCCGCATGCCGGCTCAACACCCGAGGCGAGCGCCAGTGCAATAGAGAGCGGCAGCGCAATTATTGCAACAATAACGCCCGCAACAAGGTCGCTTACAAGCTGTGATTTGCCGTAGCCTTTAAGGGCGGAAATGAGTTTTGGGGTAAGATAGAATTTTTCCAAGAATCTCGCATCCTTTTTGTAAAATTATGTAAAAATGTGTCTTAACACGCGGCTTTTATCATAGCACAAACTCTTTGTGTTTACAAGAGAAAAAAATTACAAAAAACCCTTGTGGTATTTTCAGAATTATGGTAAAATTTTTTATATAACAAAGGTAGGTGCTCCGCCCTACTAATTTATCAAAAAGGAGTAAGGTTATGTCAAAGTCAGAAATTCGTTTTGAAGGGAATAAACCCTGTCTTTATGTTGACGGCAAGCCGATTACGCCGATTCTCTATGGACTGAGCGATTTTCCCGGCGCAAAGGCAAACACCGCCTATGCTCAACGCAACATTGCCCGTTTTGCTAAAGCCGGCATTAATCTTGTAAATATTGACTCAAGTGTACATATTGGCTGGCAAAAAACCGAAGCGTTTCAACCTGAAGCCATAATAGAAGAGATTTCCTCTGCGCTGGACGCAAACCCTAACGCCAAGCTACTCATGCGCCTGCATATGAATCCGCCTTACTGGTGGATGCGGGACAATCCCGATGAATGTATAATCTATCGCAAACCTGAGGGTGACGTTTTTGGCATTGATGATGGCGACTCCGACCGTTTAATCAGAAATGATCACAAGTATCGTATGCGCGTCAGTCTTGCATCCGAAAAGTGGCTGAGCGAAGTGAGTGAAATACTTAAAGAGCTTTGCGCAGCGCTTAAAAACACTCGCGAAGGCGATGCTTTGCTGGGCATTCAAGTGGCGTGCGGTATGTTTGGTGAATGGCACTACTGGGGTAGAGACACGTCTGATGTCTCACGATCTATGCTTGAGTGTTTCCACAGATACCTTAAGGAAAAATACGGTACTGATGAGGCCCTGCAAAAGGCTTGGAATCAGAAGGATGTAACCATTGAGAATGCCGTCTTCCGTCCCGAAGGCTTTAGGCCGGGTGATGTAGGTATGTTCAGAGATCCGCAGCTCTCGCGCGACACTATGGATGCGCAGGAATGTCACCATCGAGTACAGACCGATGCAATTATGCGCTTTTGCCGTATTATCAAAGAAAACCTGCCTGGTGTTCTTACAGGTGCGTTTTACGGGTATTATATGGGTTGTTCCAGCAGTATCAGCGGCCACGTGGATGTGCTGCGACTGTATAAATCAGGTGTTGTGGACTTTCTTTGTGGTCCGTTCGCATATATGCAGAATCGTGAGCCTGAGGGTGTTCCCTTGCAGCGTGGTCTTTTGGAATCCAACCGCCTGCGCGGTATGCTTTGGCTCACAGAGATGGACCAGTATCCCATCTGTGTGCCGCGTCTGGGCGGCGACTTGTCAAAGAAGGACCAAGCCATAGCCGTCCTGCGGCGCAATGTGCTGCAGCCGATACTTGCGGGTATGGGACTTTGGTTTTATGACCATCGGGTTGTGCCTTCAATTCTTGCCAAGCACCCCGAAATGGCAAGAGCTGCAAGCATCTATCACAAGGACGGCTGGTGGGAAGACGAATATCTTATGCAGGAAATTGAGGCTCTGCGCCGTATTGCAGAGGAACACAGCAGCCAACCCTATATTCCTGCAGCAGATGTCTTGGTGGTTTTTGATGTTACCTCGGGCTACGGAAAAACAACCGAAAACTTCATTAAATATCCAATTCCCGAGGCTGTTGCCCGCGCAGGTGTGTCCTATGACAGCATTTACATAGACGAGCTGGAGCTGGCAGAAATAGATCGTTACCGCTGTGTTATTATTGCCGGATGCAGCTCTATATCCCCTGAGCGTCGTAAAAAAATCCGTGAAATGCTGAAAGACTGCACAACAGTTTGGCTCTATGATTCCGGATTTTGCGACGGTGATACCCTCTCCTGTGATCATATGTCTGAAACAGTCGGTATTAAACTGTGCCAGACCGAAGAAGCGACTCAATATACCGCCTGCGGCTTCCTTCCCGATATCACTTTGGATATTTCGGAAGAACTGTGCAATCCGTTCTTTGCCGCTTGCGATAAAGAGGCGCAGACATTGGCACTTTACAATACAGGAGCCGTTGCCGCTGCCGCAAAAGGAAACGACATCTGGCTGGGTGTACCTTTCCCGACACCCGAGATTATGACCGCTATTATCTCCCGAAGCGGCGCACACCGCTACACCGATTGCGGCAACCCCGTTTTGGCTTCGGGACGCTTAGTAGCCGTTAACTGCGGCGAAAAGGGCACAGAAACGCTTACGCTGCGAAACGGCAAAACCCTTTCTGTTTCCCTGCCCCCCTATACCACTGCAGTCTTTGATGCTGTTACAGGAGAGCGTGTTCTCTAAACCTGAATCTGATAAAGAAACACAAAAGAAAATCGGTTTGCTGATTTTCTCAAGAACAAGGCTGAATAAAAAAGTGACCTGCACTGCGGCAGGTCACTTTTATTTTTTTAGATAATCTATAATACCGATAACCCCAAACACTATAAAACAAAGCGCAAGAATTGCGGTCACAATCCATCGGCGCAAGTCCTCTCCGTTTACTGCCAGAATAATGAATGCAGCAATCGCTAAAAGACCTATAATCAGCTGAAAAATCGAGGCTATTAACTTCCATTTGCTCTTCATTACATCACCGCCTTGGGGTTATAATTCTATTGGCAAGTCGCGGTCGCTGTCTACCACGATGGGTTCAAGACTGTATTTCTTTAAAATAGGAAGAACGGTCTTTTTTATTTCGTCATTTTCAAGTTCGGTCCAATAAAAGTCAAAGCCTCTTCCGTCCTTCATAACCAACACGTAGGACGGATAGTCAACCTTATCTCCGAAGGCGTTGTACCTTGATTCTATGTAATAAATTTCGTCAACATCTTTATAATAGTAGTCCTCATAAACAAACGGGGTTTCTGAATAACTGACCCTGTCCTCATAAACGGCGGGGCAGGTTGCGGAAAAACATACAGCACCGAAAAGCGACAGCATAACAAGAAATACAGAAGCAATATTGATAAAGATATTCATTCTGTGCGAGTTTATCATTTCGTCCAACATAAGATACTGCTCTGCTTTTTCTTTGTCAAGGAATTTTACAATCACTCTTCTAAAGGAGATTCCAATAAATATCGAGCAGAGCAGAGCGCAAACGAGCCCAAACAGCCAGACAGGGCCAATATCGATAAGCGAGCCTGAAGTCAGTGAATACTGAATTATCGCCATAACAGAGCAAAATAGTATTGCTAAAGGTATGTAGCATACAATAATGTTTCTGAGTAGTTCTTTATTCTGTCGCTGAGAGCTTACTATCCCATACCCTGAATGTTCGCCCACCGACATACAAGATCTCGGAAGAGGCTGATAACCTCTTGCGGCAGGAGTCTTTAAAAACGCGAGCAGTTTTTTATCGTATGAAAGGAGCTCACCTTTTTTGCCAATTTTCTCGTATGCCGCAATTGCCTCATCGGTGTTTCCAAGTACAAAGTGGCCGTATTCGGGGCTTTGGGTGTATTTATAAATCATAAAGCACTCTCGACTCGACTGCATGCTTAAAAACCTAAGACAATCTTCGCTCTGAGGATCATCTATTTTAGAAAAATTAATTTCATCATCTTTGAGTTTAAAAAAATTCTTATAATCACAAATCAGATCGTCGTATGCTTTTATGTCCCGATAGTTTTTATAAGCTTCTTCAAATTTAGGCAGATACTCATCAAGAATTTCAAAAAGCTGATTCATACAATACTCGAAATTATCCTCGCGTACATTTTCAAAAAATGTACAGCGAAAATCGTTATCGGAAAAGGTCGGAATAAGATCGGGAAGCAGAAAATATACGGGACCATTCTTTTTTAGATACACTCTGCAGGTCAGCGAGCGCTTGCGCGCAGGAAATACACTCTTTTTGTAATATATAAATTCAAAGCTTACAAGCCTTGTAATAATTTCTGACGTCATAACGTGTTTGTTTATAAAAGGAACAACATCTAAAGCGTCTATTTCCTTTGCGTAATTTTCGCAAAGGTCAAAAAACTGCTTTTCGGAAAGATTTTTCTTCATATGAACACCGCCTTGGGTGTATTATAGCATAAAAGCGGCGAAGCCGCAATACTTATTACTTCTTACCTATTACTTCTTACTTTCCAAAAAATCCTGAATGCAATTTAGGTAAGAGTGAAGAAGTAAGAGGTAATAAGTAAAAATCCTGAACGCTAACGCATTCAGGATTTTTTGGAGGCGCCACCCGGATTCGGACCGGGGGTAAAGGCTTTGCAGGCCTCTGCCTTACCACTTGGCTATGGCGCCGAATATGTTTTTGTTAAAAAGACGCTTAAAAGAGGATTCCTTTAAGCGTCCCTTTTTTTGTGGAGCGGGTTACGAGGCTCGAACTCGCTACCTCCACCTTGGCAAGGTGGCGCTCTACCAGATGAGCTAAACCCGCTTATTATTAAATTTTATTGTGGTGCCTCCGGTCGGAATCGAACCAACGACACGGGGATTTTCAGTCCCCTGCTCTACCGACTGAGCTACAGAGGCACACAATTGGCGACCCGAATGGGGCTCGAACCCACGACCTCTAGCGTGACAGGCTAGCGTTCTAACCAACTGAACTACCGGGCCATATGTGTGGTGGGAACAACAGGGCTCGAACCTGTGACCCTCTGCTTGTAAGGCAGATGCTCTCCCAGCTGAGCTAAGCTTCCGTTAGCCACACCTTTATTCAAAGCGCGAATGAATTATAAAACAAATACCGAAGATATGTCAATAACTATTTTCAGAATTATCAAACTTTATTTGAAAGGCCTGAAAGCAATGGGTTTTCAGAGGTTATCACCTTCGGCAGAACTATTATACGGCATTGATTTTTGAATGTAATCAAATAAAAACAGCCTTTGGTTTTCACCAAAAGCTGTTCTTTATAAA
>JAXJQH010000142.1:0-4285 GCA_036311245.1 Oscillospiraceae bacterium
CCAACGCTTCTGTGAGGGTCACCCTCTTCAAAGCCGCATATCATTCTGTAATCGCAGTTTTTGCAGCCGACATTTTTGTTATCGACATAAATAGGGTTTATTGACAATTCTCCAAGTTTTAAGGAGTCTGCCATAGAGCAAAGCAGCTTTTCAGTTTGATTTTTTATAGCGGAGAACTCACTTAAATCATCTGATGCGGCATTTAAGTATTTCTTTGTATCGGGAGTTTTGACCGCCTCATCATCGAGAATAAATCCGCTCATTTTAAACTTCTTATCCTGCTCTGAGCGGATTTTATCTATACTCTCGCCGCCTTTTTTCTTATAATCGGGGCGTTTTGCGGGCATATAAAGAATGCCCGAGGGGGTTATATCTCCCGAATACCTCGACGAGCCGTTTTCCCAAATAGCAAAAAGGTAGAGGAACATTTGCAGGTTAAGTCCATATGATAGCTCCTCTTTTTTAAAAACCTTGCCGCCGCTCTTGTAGTCTATAACACGGACATAGGTTTTTCCGTTCTGCTCCTTTATGTCAACGCGGTCAACATTACCGTAAACTCCGATACTGCTTCCGTCCTCAGAGGTTATGCGATAAGGCTCGATATCCTTGCCCTTTTGGATTTTAAGCTCAAAATCGCGAGGGACAAATCCGCTGCCTGACAGCTCCTTTATAACAAAGCCGACAACCGGCACAATGGTTGATTTCAGGCGCATAATGCTATATCTGATGCGGTTATCCCGCATAGCGCTCTCGCCTATTCTGACGCTTAAAAACTCATAGAGAAGCTCTTCTACCTTTAAAGACAGCTCGTCCTCTGTAAATAAAACTATTTCCTCTTTTGAATAATCGCGAAGCAGACGCTCCAAAACCTCGTGAATGGCGTTACCCGAATCAAAGAGGGTTATCTCAGCAGGCTTTAAGGCGCGCAGAGCAAGACCATAGTGGCAGAAATGAGAAAATCTGCATCTATGGTACCTTTCTATCTGGGAGTGGGATATCATCATTTCCTTGCCGTAAAGGCGCTGCGCCGCCTCATTTCCGATAGACGAGGTTCTCAGTCGCAGCCCCTTATCTATGTTTAGGAGGCGGGTGCGATAGGTGCTATCGGGCATTGTCATAAAATACTCGCGCAGACTGTTTGCAAAGGCGGTGTTATTGTGATATTCACTGCACAAAAGCTCAAAGGCAGCCTCATCTGTTCCAAAAAGCGCTGTTTTATCGGATTTTTCAAGCGAAATCGCCGTCACCCCGAGCTTTTCGCATATCTGTTTTACAATTTTAGAAGGCAGAAGCATTTCGCCGCTCTGTGAAGTTCGGCTTAGGCTTATATGCACCTGCTCACTGGCGCAGGTAAGAGAGGTGTAAAGATAATAGCTTTCATTCTGATTCATAACGCCTGAGGGGGTTAGGATATCAATTCCCGCAGTGCGCACCGCTCTTCTGTCATCGTCTGTAAACAGTCCGTCCTCACTGTGGCGTTTTGGGAAAAGACCCTCATTCATACCAACAAGGAACACCGCCCGAGCATCGCCTGTTCTTATTCTGCCTGCATCGCCTATCTGCACCTCATCGAGGTGGTGCGGAATAGAGCCGACATCCTCTGCCGATAGTGCGAGGCGGAAAAGCTCAAGGTAGCGCTTTAAGCTCACCTTTTCTCCCTCTAAGAGATGTGACAGCTGCGACATTACATTCATAGAAACCTGATAGGCGCGGTACTGCTCGGCGGCAAGGGCACTATCGGTTTCAAAAATATCGTTTGTATATTCGGAAAGCTTTGAAAGCACCAAGTTTTGCTGCATAAAACGGTAGATTGCTCGGGTAAGCTCCCTGCCATCACAATCAGAAACCTCTTTTTTAAGGGCAAAGAGCGGCATAACAGCCTTTTTGCGAAGCTCGTTTAGGTAATTTAAGCGCTCTAATGCCTTTATGTCGGGGTCGCCATCAAGCCCATCGGGATTTTTGTCAAAATCTGCCTTAAGCTCCTTTTTAGTAAGCTTCCAAAGGTCAATATAGTTTTCAAGCTCAACAGCCTCATCCGCGCTAAGGGGCGAAACGGCACACTTAAGATAGCTTATAAGGCGGGCGGGGTCTATATCACTTATAAGCACTTCAAGGAGGTTTATTATAAATATTACCATCGGGCGGGTGGAAAGAGAGGCGCGGCTATCTGAGAAAAACGGGATATCATACAGCTTAAAGCTATCCTCAAGATGCGAAAGATACTCGCCCATATCCCTGCCGATAACGGCAACATCGCGATATCGCATTCCGTTTTCAGATACAAGGCGGCGGATATGCGCGGCAATATGGCGGCACTCCTCTTTTGCAGAGTGCGCTATGCTAACGGTTACATTTTGGTCACTGATTTCTTCAAAATCTCTCTCGCCTGCGGCAAATTTCTCAAGGCTGCGAAGGCTCTCTGAGCTGTATTTTTCTCCTGCGGGCAGTGTTTGCGCCTGCGCGACATCGCACCCCGCTCTTTGGGCTGTGCTCTTTAATTTATTCAGTGTGTCCAAAGGGGTTCTGAATGCTTTGGGGCAGCGGCCGCGTTCGGACTGCTTTGCACATAGAATAACCGTCATCGATGGACTGTTTTCCATCATTTTTGCCATCATTGCATACTGAGAGCCGTTAAAAGAGGCAAACTCATCAATAATGATGTCATAATTTCTGAAAAATTCTCCGGTTCCCACGCTCTGTGCAGCATCAAAAAGCTCATCAGAGGGGTCAAGATAATTTTTAGAGAGAAGCGCATCGTAATACGAATACAGCGTGGAAATATCACTAAGCTTTTTAGAAAGCTGCTCATTTTGAGAAACTTTAGAGGCGGCAGCCTCAAAGCTCTTTGCCGAAAATCCAGCAACCTTAAGCTCATCTATTATGGAAGAAATCTTTTCTGCAAATGCGCTGCTGCCTGCTTGTCCTGCATATAATTTAAGCTGGGGTGCAGCTTTTTCTGCGGCGCAGGAGGAGAGAATGAGCTTTCCCGCATTAGACAGGCGCTCTGCGTTTTTGCCGCCGAAGTGCGCACGGACAAGGCTTATAAGGCGGGTAAAGCTCAGGACCTCTATTCTTGCATAGTCGCGGTCTCCCAGCGAGAGGTAAAGCTCTTTTTCGGTTTCAAAGGAGGACTGCTCGGGGACTATCAGCATAACCTTGCGCTGCGAGGATGATAAAAGCGCACTAATCTTATCTGTAATAAACTTGCGTTTGTCACTGCCCGACCTTGCAAAAACAGGAATCAGCATTTTGTCCTCTCCTTCCCTAATGATATACTTCTATTATATTATTATTGAGAGCTTAAGTCAAATAAAAAAGCGGCGCTCTTGAAAACCGCAGAGCACCGTTTTTTATTCTATTAAAATTCAGACAAAACCGAGTCGCAAACTGCATTTCGCAAGTCGCTGTTGCAGGCGCGTGCATAAAACTCCTCGAGTCGCCTATGAGCAGAAAGGCGCCTTGAGAGAAAGCCCGCTGCCTCTTTTAAAAGCTCTCTTGCCGCCTTGCGCTGAAAAGTGGTGCGGTAGCTATACTGCCGCATTTTTTCCTTATCAAGAAATCGGCTTGTATGTATCGTTTTAGCGGCAGCAAGCTCTATCGGATGAAATTTATT
This sequence comes from Oscillospiraceae bacterium, assembly GCA_036311245.1. GTDB lineage: Bacteria > Bacillota > Clostridia > Oscillospirales > Ruminococcaceae > SIG578. The sequence goes on from JAXJQH010000142.1 coordinate 3,614, forward strand.
CGAAGTCATAAATCCAAGGCTCAGTTCGGGAATAAAGAGGTGTTCAATTCTGCCGCTCTTGGAAAGCGGGCAGGCGCAGCTATAGACTATATGCCCCAGAGAGAGCGCTGCTCTCAAAAGTCCATCCAGAATTATTCCCGAAACCGCTCCGTTGTCATCGTTTATTACAAAAAGGCGGGTGCATAGTTTTTGGGCGGTGTCGGTAAACATAAAAACGCCGTCCCCCGAAAGGGCGCTCAGATATCTTTTGCGCTGCTCGCTCTTATAGGTTTTCGCCTTTTTTATTTCGCGCATACAAAGCCTTGCGATAAAGCCCGAAAGCTTTTCTGAGTTAATGCAGCGGGCGGCAATGCTCTCATTGGAATATAAAAGCATCCCCGCCGCCCTTATAAAGCTATCGGCGCGGCTCTTGTTTATTTCCTCATCACTTACTGCAAGGCGGATATCGGTTTCGTTTTGTCTTAGCACAGCATTATCAAAGCAGTCGTAGAGTGTGACCATTCTTTCAAACACGCCGGGAAGGCAAGGCTCTGTCATATGAGGAGACGTTGCATCGAGTATGGTTGTGTCGCCTAAAATTGCGGCATCAAGCGAGTCGGGGTCGGCAGAGCAGTGTATAAGCTCGAGTCTGTTTTGAGTAAGTGATGCCTTTTCTGCCGCTTTCTTTATAAG
>JAXJQH010000143.1:0-7110 GCA_036311245.1 Oscillospiraceae bacterium
TCTGTTTTAGCAGAAGAGCTATCTTCTAAGAGCACCGAGATTAAATTTGAGATTCTTTCAATTCAGAAAGACCTTGAAACCTTCTCATTAGATGCGCAGAGGCTTTCCTTGCTTGAGGATGAGTCCTCTAAAAAGCTCAGTCAACTTAAGCAGCAAAAGCAGCAGCTTTTATTAAATAATGAGCAGCTTTCTTTAAAAATCCGTGAGTCTGATGAAAAAAGAGAGCAGCTTGTTACTCTTAATGCCAAATGTGATGAAACTATTGCAGCAATGGCAGAAAAACGCACGGAATGCGAACGAAAAATTGATGAAATTCGCAAAACAGAGCGCTCGCAGTTTGATGAAAGGGAAAAACTCACGGGTGAAATTACTCGTCTTGAGGAGCGTAAGGTTTCTGTCCAAAAAGAGCTTGACAACATTATCTTCAGGCTTTACACCGAATATGAGCTTGACAGAGCAGGGGCAGAACAGATTGCAGAGCCTATTGAAAATGTTTCTCAGGCTCAGTCACATTTAAGTCAGCTTAAATCTAAAATCAGAGCGCTTGGCGCAATCAATGTTGATGCAATAGAAGAGTATAAAGAGGTATCCGAGAGATATGAGTTCCTTAAAGGACAACTTGAGGATGTTGAAAAATCCAGAGAAGAAATATTAAAGCTTGTAAACGAGCTTACAGCTCAGATGAAGGAAATGTTCTTAAAGAGCTTTTCTGAGATTCGCGATAACTTCTCGAAGATTTTTGTCGAGCTATTTGGTGGAGGAAAGGCGACGCTTAACCTCACTGATCCCGAAAACATTCTTGAGTCAGGAATTGAGATTTTTGTTCAGCCTCCCGGAAAAATTATTAAAAATCTTGTTGAGCTTTCGGGTGGAGAGCAGTCCTTTATTGCTATTGCAATCTACCTTTCAATTCTTAAGGTGAAGCCCGCTCCATTCTGCATTCTCGACGAGATTGAGGCGGCGCTTGACGAGGTGAATGTTCAGAAATATGCTAAGTACCTGCGCAAGGTTAGTGACAAAACTCAGTTTATTATGATAACCCATAGACGTGGAAGTATGGAAGAGGCTGACAGACTGTACGGTGTAACCATGCAGGAAAAAGGCGTTTCCAAGCTTCTGCAGATGAATTTGAGCGAAGTTGAGAGTAAACTTGGCATAAAAGATGAAGATTAACGATGTAAAGATATAAAGCTTTACATACAAAAGAGGTGAATTTGTTGCGATTTTTCGAGAAAATAAAACAAGGTCTTGCCAAAACACGCGAAGGAATGAAAAATAGTATTGAGAGTATTATTAATTCATTTACAAGGATTGATGATGATCTGCTTGATGAATTAGAAGAAGTCCTTATTCTCTCCGATATCGGTGCGGCAACATCGCAAGAGATTATCTCGCAGCTGAAAATTAAAATCAAAGAAAAGGGAATAACCGATCCCCAGCAAATTAAGGCCGAACTTAAAGCCATTATTTCTCAAATTCTTGGAGAGTTTGTTCCTCTTGATTTGAGTGGCAAACCCACCGTTGTTCTTGTTATTGGAGTCAACGGTGTTGGAAAAACAACAACTATTGGAAAGCTTGCCACAAACTATGTAAAAGAGGGTAAAAAAGTTTTGCTTGCTGCAGCGGATACATTTCGCGCTGCAGCAGTAGAGCAGCTTTGTATGTGGGCAGAGCGTAGCGGCTCAGATATTGTAACCTCGTTTGAGGGTGCTGACCCTGCATCGGTAGTTTTCGATGCGATTTCTTCCGCCAAGGCAAAGGACTACGATATAGTTATTTGCGATACTGCGGGCAGGCTTCATAACAAGAAAAATCTTATGGATGAGCTCAGTAAGATTTCGCGTGTGATTTCGCGAGAAATGGGCGATGTCCGCACTGAGGCACTGCTTGTCCTTGACGCAACAACGGGACAAAACGCCGTAAATCAGGCTAAGCTTTTTGGAGAGGTTGCTGGTATAACCGGAATTATCTTAACCAAGCTTGACGGAACTGCAAAGGGCGGCGTTGTTATCAGCATAAAGAATGAACTTGATATCCCAGTAAGATATATCGGTGTCGGCGAGCAGGCTGATGATTTGCAGGAATTTGACCCTAAAATGTTTGCAGAAGCCATATTTGAGGTGTAAGAAATGACTTTTATTATTGCTACGCACAACAAGCATAAGGTAACCGAATTCAGGCGCATTTTAGAGCCTTTGGGAGTTTCTGTTGTATCTCAAAGTGAGGCTGGAATTGATGCAGATATCATAGAGGACGGAACTACTTTTGCAGAGAATGCCGAGAAAAAGGCAAGGGCGGTATCAGAGGCGGGAAATTGTGTTGCTATTGCTGATGATTCTGGAATTTGCATTGATGCGTTTGGCGGTGCTCCGGGAATATATTCGGCTCGCTTTTTAGGAGAGGATACTCCATATACTGAGAAAAACGCTATTGTTCTTAATAGACTTAAGGATGTTCCCGATGAGCAAAGAACTGCTCGTTATGTCTGTGCCATTTGCTGCATTTTTCTAAACGAAGATATTATTTCTACAGAGGGAGTTTGCGAAGGAAAAATGGGATATGAGCCTAAAGGCTCAAATGGCTTTGGTTATGACCCTATTTTTGTTTACGGTGACAAATCCCTTGCAGAAATTTCTGATGAGGAGAAAGATAAGATAAGTCACCGCGGCATAGCGCTCAAAAAGTTTGTTGTTGAGCTTAAAAAATATTTAGATAAACAGTAAGGAAGATACAGATGCTTACAAGTAAACAAAGAGCAGCACTCAGAGGCTGTGCAAATAGAATTGAAGCGATTTTTCAAGTTGGCAAGGGTGGAATAGGAGATACCCTTATAAAGCAGGTGGATGATGCTCTGACTGCTCGAGAACTTATAAAAATAAAGGTTTTGGAAAATTGCGAATATACAGCTCGCGAGGCTGCAAAAATGCTTGCAGGTGAAACTAATAGCGAGCCTGTTCAGGTTATTGGAAGTAAACTTGTGTTGTTTCGCAGAAATCCTAAAAAACCGAGCTATGATGATTGCTTAAAATAGGGGAATTGTTATGGAAACCAAGCGGAAAATAGGTGTTTTCGGTGGAACATTTAATCCGATTCACAACGGGCATATTAAGCTTGTCGAAAGTTATTACAATGAGCTTGAGCTTGATGAAATTCTCGTAATACCAACCAATATCCCTCCGCATAAAACTGTTGACAGCGAGGTCTCTTCTCGAGATAGACTTAAAATGCTGGAGCTTGCTTTTAAAGAGTTTCCTTATGTAACAGTCAGTGATATAGAGCTTTTGGCAGGCGGAAAAAGCTATACTATTTTAACACTTCAAAAGCTTTTGGAAATATATCCTGATGATAAGCTTTTCCTGATAATCGGCGGCGATATGTTTCTTTGCTTTGAACAGTGGAAAGAATATAAAAAAATACTTTCCATATGCACGGTATGCACTGCTCCAAGAGAGCAGGGTGAGCTTAAAAAGCTTTTAGAATACCAAAATATAATTGACCCTCAAAAGAGGCACACTATTGTTTTAAATGCTCCTATATTAGAGCTTTCTTCCTCGCAGATACGCTCTAAGGCTAAAAATCAAAAAGAACTCCATAACCTTGTCCCTAAAAAGGTTTTTGAGTATATAGTTAAAAAGGGACTGTATAATGATGACTGATATAAGTAAAATAAAACAGGAGCTTTCAGAAATTCTCTCTCCCAAAAGATTTAATCACAGCATTAATGTGGCGCAGCAGTCGGCTCTGCTTGCCGAAAAACATGGGGGAGATGCAGAAAAAGCGTATCTTGCGGGACTTGTTCATGACTCTTGCAAAGAAATTTTCAAGCATGAGCAGTTGAAAATCATAAACAAGTTTTGTATAATACTAACCGATATCGAAAAAAACGAGCCAAATATCTGGCACGGCTATGCTGCAAGCGGTTATATAACCGAAAAGTGGGGAATAACCGACCCTGAGGTTTGCGCGGCTGTCAAATATCACACCTGCGGTAGAGGAGATATGTCGCTTTTAGAAAAGATTGTATTTGTTGCGGATCTCACATCGCTCGACCGTGATTATCCGGATAGTGCAAAAATAAGAGAAATATCAATGCAGAGTCTTGATGCTGCAATTTACAACTGTTATTTGTATATTATTCCGTTTATTTTAAACAGAAAAGGTCAGATAACACAAAATACACTTGATTGCTACAACTGTGCAGTTAAGAAAATGTTAGATTCTGAAAAGAGATGAAATAATGGATTCACAGGAAAAAGCAATAAAAATCGGTAAAATCCTTGATAATAAAAAAGGCGAAGATATTGCGGTTTTGAAGGTGGCAGGGATAACATCCATTACGGATTATTATGTTATTGTCACTGCAAAAAACACCGTTCATGCCAAAACGCTGTGTGATGAGATAGAAGAGCAGCTTAAAAAGCAGGGCGTTTCCCCTCGGAACATTGAGGGTTATCAATCTGCTATGTGGATTTTAATGGATTATGAAAATGTTATCGTTCATGTGTTCTATGAGGAAACAAGAAAGTTTTATGATCTTGAGAGACTATGGTCCGATGCACAGAGAATTGATATTAATGTAAAGTAAATAATTGGAGGAGTTTTAGGTGGATTACAATTTTAAGGAAATTGAAAAAAAGTGGCAAGATATCTGGGATGTTGAGAAAGCCTTCGCTGCGAAAAATGATTATTCTAAACCCAAGTTTTTTGGGCTTGTAGAATTCCCTTATCCTTCGGGACAGGGATTGCATGTAGGCCATCCCCGTTCATATACTGCACTTGATATTATTTCAAGAAAAAAAAGATTGCAGGGCTTTAACGTTCTTTATCCTATGGGATGGGATGCCTTCGGCCTTCCTACTGAAAACTATGCAATTAAAAATCACATTCATCCCGAAATCGTTACCAAGAAGAATGTTGACAACTTTAAAAGACAGTTAAAATCACTTGGTTTTTCCTTTGATTGGGATAGGGAAGTGAATACCACCGACCCTAATTATTACAAGTGGACACAGTGGATATTCCTACAGCTGTTTAAAAAGGGTCTCGCTTATAAAAAGAAGATGTCGGTTAACTGGTGTACATCTTGTAAGTGTGTTCTTGCAAACGAAGAGGTTGTTAACGGAGTTTGCGAGCGCTGCGGAAGTGAGGTAGTACATAAAGATAAAGAGCAGTGGATGCTTAAAATAACAGAATATGCACAGCGCCTTATTGATGACCTTGCTGATGTTAATTACATAGAGCGAGTAAAGACCTCGCAAATTAACTGGATTGGCCGCTCAGTCGGTGCTGAGGTTGATTTTTCAACCAGTGCAGGGGATACCCTTAAAATTTACACCACACGCGCAGACACCCTTTTTGGCGCAACCTATATGGTCATTTCTCCTGAACATCCTCTTATTGATAAATGGAAAGAACAGCTTTCTAACTATGATGCAATATTAGATTATCGCAGAGAGGCTGCAAGAAAATCTGATTTTGAAAGAACTGAGCTTGTAAAAGATAAAACGGGTGTAAAGCTTGAGGGCGTTACAGCTATAAACCCAGTTAATGACACTGAAATTCCTATTTTTGTTTCTGACTATGTTCTTATGACATACGGAACGGGCGCTATTATGGCTGTTCCCGCTCACGATACCCGTGACTATGATTTTGCCAAAGCGTTTTCTCTGCCTATCATCGAGGTAGTTGCAGGAGGAGATATTGAAAAAGAAGCATTTACCGATTGCCAGACCGGTGTTATGGTAAATTCCGGATTTCTTAATGGGCTTTCTGTTGAGGATGCTAAAAAGGCTATTGTAGAGTGGCTTGAAAAAGAGAAAAAGGGAACTCCTAAGGTTAACTTTAAGCTTCGTGACTGGGTATTCTCCCGCCAGAGATATTGGGGAGAGCCTATTCCTATGGTTTATTGCGAAAAGTGCGGTTGGGTTCCTCTGCCTGAGAGCGAATTGCCGCTTAAACTTCCCGAGGTTGAGCATTATGAGCCTACCGATAGCGGTGAATCTCCTCTTGCAGCAATAGAGGATTGGGTAAATACCACCTGCCCGCATTGCGGAGGAAAAGCTAAAAGGGAAACCGACACAATGCCTCAGTGGGCAGGTTCTTCGTGGTATTTCTTAAGATACTGTGACCCTGATAATATGAACGAGCTTGCTGCAAAAGAGGCACTTAATTACTGGATGCCTGTTGATTGGTATAACGGCGGTATGGAGCACACCACTCTCCATCTGCTTTATTCGAGATTTTGGCACAAGTTCCTCTATGATATCGGCGTTGTTAACACTGCTGAGCCTTATTCCAAGAGAACAAGCCACGGTATGATTCTTGGCGAAAATGGCGAGAAAATGAGTAAATCCCGCGGAAATGTCGTAAATCCCGATGATATTGTTAATGATTACGGCGCAGATACTATGCGAATGTATGAAATGTTTATCGGTGACTTTGAAAAGGCTGCTCCTTGGAGCACCTCAAGCATTAAAGGTTGTAAGCGTTTCCTCGATAAGATTTGGAATTTACAGGAGCTTGTTGTTGAATGTGAGGAATATCGCCCTGAGCTTGAAGCATCTATGCACAAGACCATCAAAAAGGTTGGTGATGACATAGAAGCTATGAAGTTCAATACAGCGATTGCTGCTATGATGACACTTCTTAACGAAATTTCTGAAAAACACAGCATTACACGCGGAGAATATAAAACCATACTTATTCTCTTAAATCCATTTGCCCCTCACATTACTGAGGAAATCTGGAGCAATTTAGGCTGTGAGGGAAGGGTGTATCAGCAGGCTTGGCCGAAATATGATGAAACTAAATGTAAAAACGAAACAATAGAAATCATTGTTCAGGTAAACGGTAAGCTTAAGGATAAGCTTTCGATTGCCCCCGGCAGCAGCAAAGAAGATATGCTTGCAGCTGCTATGTCTCTTGATAAGGTTGTTTCGGCTGTTGAAGGGAAAACAGTTGTTAAAGAAATTGTTGTGCCCGATAGACTTGTAAACATTGTTGTAAAATAAGTGTTTTTTTCCTTGAAAAAGTATTGACATAAGCTTAATAACAATGTATAATATGATTTATGAGTGATATTATAATTACTTATGAAAAACCCCTGCCAAA
>JAXJQH010000144.1:0-1749 GCA_036311245.1 Oscillospiraceae bacterium
AAAAAGGCGATATAAATACAAGAGAGAGAGCTATTCTGATTACCTCCCTGCTTTATGCAATGGATAAAATAGCTAACACCTGCGGACATTATGACGCCTACCGTAAAGGTGTCGAATTTGACAAGTCACTTGAACTTTATGTCCCAATGGCGAACCGTCAGAACAACCCCAATAACCAGTGCTTAAATATGGATTCTAATGAATTAGTAAAAAATATAGAAGCAGACTTGGTGTATATTGATCCGCCTTATAATTCCAGACAATACTGCGATGCTTATCATCTCTTAGAGAATGTTGCTCGATGGAAAAAGCTGGTAGGGTTGCTTGTTGCGTAAACGAGGTGTGTGAATGAGTAATAGAATAGTATCTATTTGTGATTGCTTTTCTCTGTTAGGTTGTGAAAAACCTTTTGTATTGCTTGATGGTTTTCCAACATAGAAATTAACAAAACAAGGAAATACAGCATTTAACAACCTTCGTGAATTACTATTGTTTCTTAAAGAACAAAATGTAATTGATAGGTTCAATGAAGATTCTTTAGATAGGTTGGTTAACGAAAAGGGTTTTTGATTATGTCACTAAGAAGAAGCATTACTTATTTATCAGAAATAATTGAGGCGTTAAAAGAATTGGGAGGAAGCGGTACATTAAAGGAGATAAATCAAATTGTAGCCCGAAGAGATTTGTTGCCTTCTATTCACACAAACGCAAACTGGACGGACAATATAAGAGCAACTATTCAAAGGCATTGTAGTTCTACAAAATCATATCAGGGTGCTTCGGATTTGTTTTATTCCGTCTATGGAATAGGCGAAGGCTTTTGGGGATTGAAGAACTATACAAACTCAGAATCTGCAAAAGCAATTATTGAAAACCGAATTTGTAAGCGTATAGAGAATGATTCCACTTTAATCTCGACCGAAAAAGACATGCTGATAAAAGCCAGAAACGGGCAAGGTCTTTTTCGGGAACGCATACTTCAAAAATATCAACAATGTTTGATTACAGGCATTTCAGATAAACGATTATTAGTTGCAAGTCACATTCATCCTTGGCGTTCTGCAAATAACATAGACCGGTTAAGCGCAGAGAATGGGTTGTTATTATCACCCTTGTATGACAAATTGTTTGATATCGGATTAATCACATTCAGTAAAGAAATGAAATTGATAGTTTCTTCTGAATTGAATCCGAGCGATAAAGCAAGAATTATGTTTGATACAGAGAAGGTGTATTTGCAATCTCCTTCATCCGAGTTGAAAATTCATATGGAATTTCATAGAGATAATGTATTTAAAGGGTAACTATCAATCTTCGTTCTGAGAGTAAATTCAAATAATCAAACTATATTGGTAATCCGGTTCGCTACTATGATTATATGAAAGCAAAGGAGTTTGTAGTCGGAAGCGCAAAGAATAAGCCGAAGGACGCTCGTGAAAAGACCTCCGGTTTAGTTGATATTGGTATCATTGATGAGAATCGTAAACTCACCGAAGCAGGAAGGGTACTGTTAGAAATCAGTCAATTAAATGATTTTACTTCGGATAACTTTTTCCAGATTCCTAAAGATAGCTTCTTGTATTTGCGCCAGCTCCTAAAAACATACAACAATGTTGACGGCTCTATTGTAAGACCGTTTATCGTATTGCTCTATGTCCTTTCAAAAGTTGAATATTTATCATTAGATGAGTTCACCTATTTACTTCCATTATGTACAAGTGCCGAATATACAGAGCAGATCATTGGTGG
>JAXJQH010000145.1:0-3738 GCA_036311245.1 Oscillospiraceae bacterium
ATATAAACGAGTGCTTTAATGTTATAAACTTGGTAAGAGAACGGCTCGCGCTTGAGGCTGAGCAAGAAAAGCCTCAGGAAAATGAGCAAGAAGATGAAGCAGAGGAAATCCACGACTCTGTTTCTGACGAGGCGGACGAAATGGATATTCTCTCCCCTCACGCTAACAAATAAAAAGGTTGTGACCAATATGTATCAGATAATTGACGGAAAAAAGATTTCAGCAGAGGTTAAAGAAGAGGTTAAATTAAAGGTTTCAGAGCTCAAAGAAAAAGGAATTTCGGTGGGTCTTGCTGTTGTTTTAGTTGGAGAGGACCCCGCCTCTAAGGTTTATGTTAATAATAAGAAAAAGGCCTGCGAGGCTATTGGAATTGAGTCCTTTGAATATCTTTTGCCTGAGGATACCACTCAAGAGCAGCTGCTTTCGCTTGTTGAAAAGCTAAATTCCGATGAAAATGTTGACGGAATTTTAGTTCAGCTTCCCCTCCCCCGTCACCTTGATGAAAAAGCAGTTATTGCCGCCATTTCTCCCGACAAGGATGTTGATGCGTTTCACGCAGCTAATGTTGGCAAAATTATGATTGGTGATTACACCTTTGCTCCCTGCACCCCTGCAGGAATAATTGAGCTTATCGAGCGCAGCAATATTTCACTCGAGGGCAAAAACTGCGTTGTTATAGGGCGCAGCAACATTGTCGGCAAGCCGATGTCTATGCTGCTTCTTCACAAGAACGCAACCGTTACCATATGCCACTCACGCACCAAAAACCTCTCTGAGGTTGTTCGCGGCGCCGATGTTGTTGTTGCAGCGGTAGGACGCGCAAAATTCGTTACTGCCGATATGGTTAAAGAGGGCGCTGTTGTTATCGATGTCGGTATAAACCGAATGGATGACGGCAAGCTTTGCGGCGATGTTGATTTCGAGTCTATCGCACCAAAATGCTCATATATTACACCTGTTCCCGGCGGAGTCGGACCTATGACTATCGCAATTTTAATGCAAAACACACTTAAAGCCGCCGAGTTAAAGCTTGTAAAATAAAATATTCTTTTATTATCACAGAGTAGACGCCCAAGCGTAGAGAAATCTGTAGTGCCGTCTGAACGGGGAGTTGTCAGCGGACGAAAGACTGTTTTTCAGTCTGCGGTTTCGGCGTCGCATCCCGCTGCTGCATAAAAAAATGAAAAGTTCATTCTTTATGTAGCAACCTACTACATAAGGAGTGTTCTTTTTTATGAAAAAACAAAATATCTGGAAAGAATCCTTTCTTTCCCTCAAAACCGTTCGTGGCATTGCCCTTTCGGCAATGTTTATTGCCATTAGCTGTGTGCTCAGCTTCTTTAAGCTCGGAATTACTCAGAATGTTAACATTACATTTTTCTTTTTACCCATTTCGATAGCTGCAATGCTATTAGGTCCGCTGCCTGCGGCTGCAGTTGGAGGAATTGCCGACCTACTCGGCTGCATTATAAGACCCACGGGGCCATATTTCCCCGGTTTTACTCTGAATGCAGTAGTAACAGGTATTGTATACGGCTTATTTTTCTACAAAAAGCGGCCAAAGCTATGGGTGGTTATAGCAGCAAGGCTTATCATTATGATAGCTGTAGACCTTATTTTAACTCCGCTATGGCTGCATATTCTATACTCTACACCGCTCGTATGGGCATTCTGGGTTGAAAGACTAATAAAATGCGCTATTGTCTGCCCTATTGAGATAGTTTCAATATTTGCTGCAACTACTGCTGCAAGCAGGCTTATAAAGAAATTATAAAATCAGCAAACAGAAAAAACGGAAGGGGGGAATGGGTCACCACTTCCCTAAAATTTTAAAATAAAAAACTGCGAAGAGCCTTTGGCTCTTCGCAGTTTTTGTTTTTACCTTATAGGGCTTTTCTTATTCGTAGAGCTTAGAAAGTCTAAGGAGGTGATCATAACGAGCCTTAGAATTCGCAGCAGCCTGCTCGAAGAGCTCGTTTGCACGCTCGGGATTGGAGCGCATGAGCGAGGAATAACGAGCCTCGTTCATAATGAACTCCTTGTAATCAGCGGTTGCTTCCTTGCTATCGAAGATGAAGGGGTTCTTGCCCTGCTCTTTGAGAGCGGGATTGAAGCGGAACATATGCCAGTAACCGCAGTCAACAGCCTTCTTCATCTCTTTCTGGCAGTTAACCATACCGCCCTTGATGGAGTGCATCTCACAAGGAGCGTAACCGATGATGAGTGAAGGACCGGGATATGCTTCAGCTTCCTGAATTGCTTTGAGGGTCTGGTTCATATCAGCGCCCATAGCGATCTGAGCAACATATACATATCCATAGCTCATAGCGATTTCGGAGAGAGACTTCTTGGAAATAGCCTTACCTGCAGCAGCAAACTGTGCAACCTGACCGATCTGAGAAGCCTTGGAAGCCTGACCGCCGGTGTTGGAGTAAACCTCGGTGTCGAATACCATAATGTTTACATCCTCGCCGGAAGCAAGAACGTGGTCAACACCGCCGAATCCGATGTCATATGCCCAACCGTCTCCACCGAAGATCCAAACGGATTTCTTGGAGAGGTATTCACTGTTTTCACAGATGTCCTTGCAAGCTGCGCAATCGCACTTAGCGCAAGCGGCTGCAAGAGCCTTAGAAGCCTCGAGGTTCGCCTTGCCATCATTGATGGTGTCAAGGTAAGTCTGAGCGGCAGCCTTAATCTCATCAGAAGCCTTATCGGAAGCTACAAGCTCCTTAGCATCATCGATAAGTCTGTTGCGGATAGCTTTCTGACCGAGGTACATACCGAAGCCGTGCTCAGCGTTGTCCTCGAAGAGGGAGTTAGCCCAAGCGGGACCGTGTCCATCTTTATTTACAGTGTAGGGAGAGGTTGCAGCGGGGCCACCCCAGATAGAGGAGCATCCTGTTGCGTTGGAGATATACATTCTCTCACCAAACAGCTGAGTGATAAGGCGAGCATAAGAGGTTTCAGCACAACCTGCGCAGGAACCAGAGAATTCAAGCAGAGGCTGCTTGTACTGGCTGCTTACTGCATTGATGTTAGCGGTAACCTCGGGTTTCTCGGTTACATTTGCTACGCAGTAATCAAATACCTGCTGCTGATCCTCCTGAGACTCACGAGCAACCATCTTAAGGGAGTTAGTGGGGCAAACGCCGATACATACTCCGCATCCCATACAATCCATAGGAGAAATTGCGAGGGTGTAGGTGTACTCAGTCTTAACAACAGGCTTGGGAGCCTTCTTCATATTTGCAGGAGCTGCTGCTACTTCCTCTGCGCTCATAGCGAAAGGACGAATGGTAGCGTGGGGGCAAACAAATGCGCACTTGTTACATTTTGCGCAGGTATCTGCTTCCCACTCAGGAACCATAACAGCAACACCGCGTTTCTCATAAGCAGAAGCGCCGTGCTCAAAGGTACCGTCAGCATACTCAACAAATGCAGATACGGGGAGGCTGTCGCCATCCATAAGAGCAACGGGTTTCATAATGGAGTCAACCATTTTAACGGTCTTCTCTCTTCCCTCAGAGGCAGCAGCTGCTGCATCGTCGGTAGCGTTTGCCCAAGCGGCAGGAACGTCAATCTTAACATAAGCAGAAGCGCCCATGTCGATTGCCTTTTCGTTCATCTCAACGATTTCCTTGCCCTTCTTCATAAACTTCTGGGCTTTTTCTTTCATATATCCGATTGCTTCCTCAGCGGGAAGAACCTTAGAAAGTGAGAAGAATGCAGACTGCA
>JAXJQH010000146.1:0-3826 GCA_036311245.1 Oscillospiraceae bacterium
GAAAGATTGGAAATAAGCTCTGCGCTTAAAATGGGGGATATAAACTCGGAAAGCAGGGTTATGGCGCCCTGATAGATTAAAACGGGGATAGCCGAGAAGAGAACGCCTATTCCCATAGTTGAGGCGGTAATAAGAGCCATAATACCGTCGAGCACCGATTTTGCGGCGAGCATACTATAGTCGCCGGTAAGTCCATCGTTAAGCGAGCCGACTATTGCCATAGCGCCGACGCAGAAAATGAGGGTGGTGGTAACAAAACCCTCGACAAAGTTTCCGCTACTGCCTGCCTTAACGGTTTTTTTGAGCTTTTCGCCGACAGCCTCGAGCCTGTCCTCGATTTTTAGTAGTTCTCCTAAAAATGTTCCGAGGATAAGAGAGATTATTAAAAGCATTGTGCCCTGAGTTTCAAGAGAACTGTCAGGCTCTACTTTCAAAAGTCCCGTCAGGGCGCCGCTTATGCCGATAAACATAACGGCAATTCCGATTGCCCGAGTTACAGAGTCGATTAGTTTTTGGCTGAGTCCTTTTTTAATAAAAAGACCGATAGCGCCGCAAAGAATTATAGCAGCGGTGTTAATTATTGTGCCAAGACCGTGCATTTTTGTCACCTTACTTAAATTTTTCTTTAAACCAGATATCCGAAACGGTAAAGGATTTGCCGTCTAAATAAGAAAGTTCGCCCGCATCTTTAAAATCAAAGCCGACATAGTAGGAGCATAGTGCCTGATAGGGAAAGCCGAGGCGGCTATCCTCGCCTGACTGTCTGCCGTACTTTCCGTCTCCTACAAGGGGGCAGCCGATGTGCGCCAGACTTGCTCTTATCTGATGAGTTCTGCCCGTTTTTAATGTAACCTCTAAAAGAGATATGCCGCCTTTGGTTTCGAGTGTTTTATAGTAGGTTGTGGCGGTTTTATAGTCGGGTAGCCTCTTGTCGCTTACCAGCGAGATTTTTTTATCCTCGAGTTTTTTAAGATACAAGGTAAGCTCAGCCTCGGGGGGCTTAGGAGTGCCATGACAGAGGCAGAGGTATTTTTTTATAACCTTATGCTCCTTTATCTGCTCGTTCATAACGCGAAGCGCCATAGCGTTTTTGGCGGCGATAACAATGCCGCAGGTGTTTCTGTCGATTCGGTTGCAAAGTGCGGGGACAAAGGAATTTTCATTTTCCGCATCGTATTCTTTCTTTTCATAGAGGTAGCGGAGAACTCGGTTTATAAGCGTGTCAACACCGCCGCCCTCAAAATCGTGAACGGCAATGCCTGCGCCCTTATTTAAGAGAAGTATATTTTCATCCTCATATATAATATCGAGAGCATTTTTGGAGAGGAGGAAATCCATTTTGGATGGCTCTTTTTCGAAAAACTCATCGTTTATGTAAAGCGAGAGGGTGTCGCCGAGGGAGATGATGTGTCGGCAATCGGTAATTTTTTTGCCGTTTATCCTAACTCTGCCCTTGCGAATGGATTTTTGCAAGAGCGAAAGCGGCATTTTGGGGAGGGACTTATTTAGAAATTTATCAAGGCGCACAGCGGCGTCATTTTTTCCGACAATGATTTCGCGCATAAGTTTTCCTCCTTTTTTTAGATAGCAATATTGTAGCATAAATGCGGCTTTGTGGCAAGTTTTGGGGTGTAATTTTTCAAGAATGTCCACTATAGAACATTTTTATGGGATAAGATGGAATTAAGAAATGCGCGGGGAGGCGAAAAAATGAGTGATATGAGTGCACTAATAGAGCAGTACAAAACACAGATAAGAGTTCTTGAAAAAAGAGTGGAGGAGCTGACGCGCGAGCTTTACTGCTTAGATGGCGGGCATAGAGATGAGCTTTACATAAGAATTGCGCTATTAAATCAGGAAATAGACGGTATGTGGGACTCTGTTAATATGATGAAAGGCTACTGAGGGCGGTGAGGAAATGGAGAAAAAAGAGAAAGACCTTATTGAAAAAAACCGCGCGAGGGCAGAAAAGCTTATCCGCCTTTATATGAAGGAGCTTTCGCGGCCCGAAAAGCTCGAGGGAGCGCCGATAAATCAGATAGCATCTGCACTCGGAACGCTGGTTGAGAAATTCGGTAGGAAAGACGCGGGCGGCGAGAGCGGGACTATAATTGTTACCCACAATGTGCCGAGAGCGGGAGATGAGAGCGAGTGATATTTTCGCTTGACTACACACCCACAGAAAAGCAGGCAATGTTTCACGCATCTGGCGCCGACGAGGTACTCTATGGCGGAGCGGCGGGCGGAGGCAAGAGTAGGGCAATAGTTATGGAGGCGGTGATAGACGCGCTTGAGCACGACGGGATTGACAGTTATCTTTTCCGCCGCAGCTATCCCGAGCTTGAGGCAACCCTTATTGCTGAGGCTCTGCGCTGCGTGCCCGCCGAGCTTTACACCTATTCAAAGACAAGCCACGATATGCGCCTTAAAAACGGCTCGACGCTGCATTTTAGGTTTTGCCGAAATATGCAGGACGCCATAAAATATCAGGGCTGCGAGATGCACAGGCTTTATATCGACGAGCTGACGCATTTTACACAGGAGGTGTACGATTACTTAAAAACCCGACTGCGTACACCCAAGCGGCTTAAAATAAAGCCTAAAATCAGGCTGACCACCAACCCCGGAGGGGTGGGGCACGGCTGGGTCAAGGCGATGTTTATTGATGGAAAGACCCCTTTTGCGGTACACAGCTTGGAAGTACATTCTCAGGTGCTTGGGAGCTCACGGTGTATTACAAGGCAGTACATTCCCGCATATGCAACCGACAACCCGCACTTATCGCAGGACTACATAATTGAGCTTGAGCAAAAGCCGCCTGCGCTGAGAAAGGCGCTGTTGCTTGGCGACTGGAATGTGTTTGACGGTCAGGTTTTCAGCGAGTTTGTAAATGACCCTGCACATTATCGGGATAGGCAGTTTACTCACGTTATTGAGCCGTTTGTCATTCCTGATGACTGGCAGCGCTACCGCAGTATGGACTGGGGATACAGCCGACCGTTTTCGGTGGGATATTGGGCGCAGGAGAGGGAGGGCAGGCTTTACAGGTACGCTGAGATTTACGGAAGTCCCAAAGACGGGGCTACGGGGCTGACTCTGCATCCAAATGCGGGAATGAAGCTGCCGCCGCACGAGGTGGCACAGCTTATCAGAAAATACGAGGACAGATACGAAAAGGGTAGGCGGATTATTGGAATTGCAGACCCCTCAATATTTGATGAGAGCCGAGGCAGCGAGGGGTGCATTGCGGCAATTCTTGAGCGTCAGGGCATTTATTTTGAGGGCGGCGACAACGAGCGGATAGCAGGCAAAATGCAGATACATCACCGCCTTGCCTTTGATGAGCGGGGGATTCCGATGATGTATATTTTTTCAAGCTGTCGTGATTTTATAAGAACGCTGCCTGCCCTGACCTATGATTTAGTAAAGGTTGAGGACATCAACACTCAGGGAGAGGACCACATATATGACGAAACGCGGTATATGTGTATGTACCGCCCGATATTCCTGGAGAGGAAAAAACAAAAAAACACAGTTCCCGCTTTTGACCCGCTTGAGCTTTTTGCTCGTCCGACGGTTAATAATCCATACGCATTTTAAAAAAGGAGAGAAAAAATGAAAAGGACACTTAATTTTGCAGGACACGAAATTTCGGTAAAGCCGCAAGGCGCACAGGCGCTTTCAAAGGAGGAGAGCGCCCGTATGCTGGAGGCGTTCAGAGGTTACCGAGATGCAAAGGAGGCTACCGACAGAAATATTATCGAAAACGAAAACTGGTTTAAGGGAGAGCATTGGAAGTACATTGCGGGTAGTGACAAGGCAATGA
>JAXJQH010000147.1:0-6204 GCA_036311245.1 Oscillospiraceae bacterium
CCGAGTATATACCCGATATAAAGCCCCCTCGCGGCAGGAAAAAGCCCCCATTCAGACCTTTTGAATAATACGCCCGCAAAAGCGCTCTCGTCACAGGGAGCGCTTTTTCATTTTTGCCGCTTGATTTATAAGCTTTTTTGAGATATATTTTTCTTTTTTTGTTGACAGTTTATTTACAAAATGCTACAATATTTTTATTAAAATCATCATTTTATTTTTGCACATTCCGGCTAAAGATGGTCCGAATGATTTTTAGCCAGACTTAAGGTATGTAAGTCTGCTTTTTTATTATACAGAGGTGCATATATGGAGCTTCTTAAAGAGCGTATCAAAAAGGACGGGCTCGTTTACCCCGGTAATATATTAAAGGTTGGTAGTTTTTTAAATCATCAGCTTGACATTGAGCTGCTTATGGAAATGGGCCGTGAGATCAAAAGGCGCTATGAGGGAGTTGGAATCACAAAAATACTCACTGTCGAGGCTTCGGGCATTGCCATTGCAACCGCCTTTGGTATCGTTATGGATCTTCCTGTGCTTTTTGCAAAAAAGCACGCCTCCACAAATCTTGCGGGTGAGGTTTACAGCTCCCGCGTTCACTCCTACACCCACGGAAACTACTACAATATGGTTGTTGAAAAACAGTTTCTTACCCCAGATGACAGTGTCCTTATCGTTGACGATTTTCTTGCAGTGGGCGGAGCGCTCAACGGACTTATTGACATAGTCAACCAGTCGGGCGCGTGTGTCGCCGGATGCGCCATCGCCATAGAAAAGGCATATCAAGGCGGCGGGGACAAGCTCAGAGCGCAGGGCATCAGAGTTGATAGTCTTGCTATGGTGGAAAGTATGACAGACAGCGAGGTCATCTTCCGCGTTTAATGCGTATGTAATTTTTTTACATAAAATTTAAGGAGGAAAAAACATGAAAAAGCTTTTAGCACTTCTTCTCACCCTCGCAATGGCACTCTCAATGTGCGTTGCATTCACCGGCTGCGGCGAAGAGAAAAAAGACCTGCTCGGAATGAGCGAGTCTCCCATTGCTGCTGCAAAACTTGAGGTCGATTACACCGTTCCCGAGGATTTCAAAATCGGTTTCATCTGCCTGCACGATGAAAACTCCACCTATGACTTAAACTTCCTCAACGCTGTTGACGACATTCAGGAAGCCTTAAGCCTTACCGACGATCAGGTTATCGTTAAGGTAAACGTCAGCGAAGACGAAATCAGTTATTGCTACGATGCCGCAAAAGACCTTGCAACTCAGGGTTGTGACATCATCTTTGCTAACTCTTTCGGACACGAGGCTGCCATGATTAAAGCCGCAAAAGAGTTCCCCGATGTAGAGTTCTGCCACGCTACCGGCACAAAGGCTCACACCGAGAAGCTTGATAACTATCACAATGCTTTCGCTTCCATCTATGAGGGCAGATACCTTGCAGGCGTTGCTGCAGGTCTTAAGCTCAACGAAATGATCGAGGCTAAGGAAATCACTGCTGAGCAGGCTAAGATGGGTTATGTCGGCGCTTACACCTATGCAGAGGTTGTTTCCGGATACACTTCTTTCTATCTCGGCGCAAAATCCGTTTGCCCCTCTGTTACAATGGACGTTCAGTTCACAGGTTCCTGGTATGACCCCACCGAGGAGAAAAATGCTGCCGAGGCTCTTATCGCTAAGGACTGCGTTCTTATCAGCCAGCACGCTGACTCCATGGGCGCTCCCGGCGCTTGCGAGGCTGCAGGTATCCCCAACGTTTCTTACAACGGCGCTACCTATGATGCATGCCCCGAAACCTTTATCGTTTCTTCCAGAATTAACTGGGCTCCCTACTACAACTACATCATCAGATGCGTTGTAAAGGGCGAGAAAATCGCTGCTGACTGGTGCGGCGGCATCGCTGAGGGTTCTGTTGCTCTCACCGGAGTTAATCAGGATGTTGCAGCAGAAGGAACCGTTGCAAAGATTAAGGAAACTGTTGAAGGCCTTAAGAACGGCACTATCAAAGTATTTGATACTGACAACTTCACCGTTGAGGGCAAAAAGCTTACAACCTACACCGCTGACGTTGACGATATGGGCGACTACAAGCCCGACACCGAGGCTATCGAGAACGGCGCCTTTACTGAGTCCACCAAGCGTTCAGCTCCTTACTTTGATCTTAAGATCGACGGAATCACTCGTCTCAACGAGAAATTCTAATTTATTGAATTTAATGTTGGGCGGGGCACTAATCTGCCCCGCCCAAATCTCTTTTATGATTTAAAAAAGCTTATCTTTTAAGGTAATCTTTTTTAAACCATAAACTTAAGTGGGAGGAAAAAGGAATTGGCAAATGCAGCGATAGAACTTAAAAATATTACCAAAACCTTTGGCAGCGTTGTTGCAAACCGAGATGTTTGTCTTTCCGTAAGCCGCGGAGAAATTCTTTCTATTCTCGGAGAAAACGGAAGCGGAAAAACCACCCTTATGAATATGATTTCGGGAATTTATTTTCCCGACAGCGGACAGATATTCATAGACGGAAAAGAGGCATTAATCCGCAGCCCTAAAGATGCATTTAATTATAAAATAGGTATGATACATCAGCATTTTAAGCTTGTTGATGTTTTTTCGGCAACCGAAAATATTATTTTAGGTCTTAAGGGAAAAGAAAAGTATAATATTAAGGAAGCCGCTAAAAAAGTGCAGGAAATCAGCCATAAATACGGCTTTGATATTGACCCTAATAAGAAAATTCACGAAATGTCGGTTTCTGAAAAACAGACGGTTGAAATAATCAAGGTTCTCTATCGCGGCGCCGATATCCTTATCCTTGACGAGCCTACCGCTGTTTTAACCCCTCAGGAAACGCAAAAGCTTTTCTCTATTCTGCGCCGTATGCGTGATGACGGAAAGTCTATTATAATAATCACCCACAAGCTGCACGAGGTGCTTTCCCTCTCAGACAGGGTTTCTGTTCTTCGCCGCGGCGAATATATCGGCACGGTAAACACCAAGGACACAAACGAATCAGAGCTTACCGAAATGATGGTTGGCAAAAAGATATCCTTAAACATTCACAGAAGCGAGCCTAAGGACTGTGAGGACAGGCTCATTGTTGAAAACATTGACTGCCTCAGCCGCGAGGGAGTTAAGCTGCTCGATAATGTTTCGTTTACCGCAAAAAGCGGCGAAATTCTCGGTGTTGCAGGTATTGCGGGAAGTGGACAGCGAGAGCTGTTAGAGGCCATTGCAGGTCTGCAGCATCTCGATGGCGGAAGCATTACATACAACAATCCCAAAACGGGCAGTCACGACAATTTAAGGGACAAGACACCTCTGCAGATAAGAGAGCTTGGTGTCCGTCTTTCCTTTGTTCCCGAGGACAGACTCGGAATGGGACTTGTAGGAAATATGGGCATTACCGACAATATGATGCTGCGAAGCTACAGAAAAGGCAAATCAATGTTTTTAGAGCGCAAGGGCCCGCACGACCTTGCCGAAAAGATTATTTCTGACCTCGAGGTTGTAACCCCAGGAAGTGAAACCCCCGTCAGAAGGCTTTCGGGCGGTAATGTTCAGAAGGTTCTTGTTGGCAGAGAGATTTCCTCTTCCCCCACCGTTCTTATGGCGGCGTACCCCGTAAGAGGCCTTGACATCAACTCCTCTTACACCATCTACAACCTTTTAAATCAGCAAAAGGAAAACGGTACTGCAGTTATCTTTGTTGGTGAGGACCTTGATGTTCTTTTGGAGCTGTGCGACAGAATTTTGATTATCGGCTCGGGCTGCGTAACAGGAATTGTTGATGCAAGAACTGCCACAAAAGAAGAAATCGGTCTTCTTATGACAAAGGGAAAGGAGATGCATTAAATGACTTTAAAATTAAATAAAAAACTTTCCTTTCACATTGTAAAGCGTGAGCCTCTCGCTTGGTATTACAGCCTTGCAATTCGCGCAGCAGCGGTTATTCTGGCTCTTATTGTCTCTGCGGTTATAATAACTCTTTTAACCGATAAAAACCCGCTTGCCGTTTACGCTTCTATGATAGACGGTGCCTTTGGGATGGATCTAAGAATTTGGGGCTTATTTCAAGAACTTGCCATCTTGCTTTGTATCTCACTTGCAGTTACCCCTGCATTTAAAATGAAGTTTTGGAACTGCGGCGCAGAGGGGCAGGTTTTAATCGGAGGTCTTGCGACAGTTTCGGTTATGATGTTCTTAGGTAACAAGCTGCCTCTTCCCCTACTTATTGTTGTTATGCTTGCTGCATCGATTTTAGCAGGAATTATATGGGCAGTTTTCCCCGCAATATGCAAAGCATACTGGGGTACAAATGAAACGCTTTTTACCCTTATGATGAACTATGTTGCAATTCAGCTCGTTTCATTTTTTCTTAAAACCTTTGTTAAAACAGGCTCAGGCGTGCTATTTCCTATGCCCGAGTTTGGACTTCCCGTTTTATTCGGTCATCAGTATCTCTTAAACATAATAATTGTCGTCGTTCTGACAATAGTTGTTTACATCTATCTTAAATACACCAAGCAGGGATACGAGATTGCGGTTGTCGGCGAAAGTGAAAACACCGCAAATTACATAGGAATTAACGTTAAAAAGGTTGTTATCAGAACCCTTGTTGTTTCGGGCGCTCTTTGCGGAATTGCAGGACTTCTCTTAGTTGGCGGAACAAACCACACCATCAGTGCCGAAACCGCAGGCGGCAGAGGCTTTACCGCTATTATGGTTTCGTGGCTTGCAAAGTTTAATCCCATCTTTATGGTGTTTACAAGCTTCCTTATAGTCTTTCTGCAGAAGGGCTCGCAGCAGGTTTCTACTGATTTCAGACTTCCTCAGGCAATTTCAGACATTGTTACGGGAATTATCCTTTTCTTTATAATCGGCTGCGAATTTTTCCTGCAATATAAAATTGCAATCACTAAAAACGGAAAGGAGTCGGACTAATGTTAGCCTTTCTTGTTAGCGCAATCAGACTTGGTATGGTTTTTCTCTTCGGTTCAACCGGAGAAATACTAACCGAAAAATCGGGACACCTAAACCTTGGTACCCCCGGTGTTATGTGTGTCGGAGCTTCCTGCGGCTGTTTTGCTGAGTATCTGTATCTCTCAAAGGTTGGCCCTTACGCTTCTCCCGTTTTGGCAGTGCTTATAGCCGTTGTTGCAACCTTTATCGGCGGCGCCTTGATGGGACTTTTGTTCAGCTTTTTAACCGTTACCTTAAGAGCAAATCAGAATGTTACAGGTCTTGCTCTTACAACCCTCGGTGTCGGCATTTCAGATTTTATGATTGCCAAAACGGGTACATCTTTTGGAAGAGCAAGCAAATATTTCACCGCCTCTCTTCCCTTTGCTTCTGACCTTGGATGGTTTGGCGAGCTTTTCCTTTCACACGGATTTTTAATTTATCTTGCCATCGCCATTGCGCTCATTTGTTCCTTTGTTTTAAACAAAACGAGAATTGGACTCAATCTTCGTTCAGTCGGCGAAAACCCTGCTACCGCAGATGCCGCAGGAATAAATGTTTCGCTTTACAGATACCTTGCCACCTGCATCGGCTGCGGAATTTCAGGTCTTGGCGGCCTTACCTTTATTATGGACTACCTTAACGGCAACTGGGAATACTGCATTGATGCTTTCGGCTGGCTTTCTATCGCCCTTGTTATCTTTACTGTATGGAAACCCAATCTTGCAATTATCGGCTCAATCGTTTTTGGCGCGCTTTACATTGCCAGCAGCTATATTACGGGCGTCAGCTTTGCAAACAAAGAGCTGTTTAAAATGCTCCCTTATATTGTTACAATTATTGTTCTTATCTTTACAAGCATAAGAGATAAAAAGGAAAATCAGCCTCCCGCACATCTCGGTCTTTCTTATTTCAGAGAAGAGCGGTAAAAATATTTTAAAAACACTTGCAAATTAAAATATGCTATGGTATAATATCTATGTTTCGCACGCATGAGCCAAATCTTATGCTATTGGCAAACAGCTACTACCGCGGGGAATGCTTAAAAGGTAGGTCACAGCTTGCCTTGCAAGAAGCAGACAGACCGCTAACTTAAAAAGAGGTGAAAATCATGAGAAAGGATATCCATCCCGATTACAAAACCGTAACCGTTAAGTGTGCTTGCGGCGCAACTTTCGAGACAAAGTCTACTGCTGACGAAATCCGCGTTGAAATTTGCTCCAAGTGCCACCCCTTCTTCACCGGCA
>JAXJQH010000148.1:0-12198 GCA_036311245.1 Oscillospiraceae bacterium
GCGGTAAGACCAGCCTGCTCGACGCCATTCGTGATGCTAACGTTACGGCAGGCGAGGCGGGCGGTATCACCCAGCATATCGGCGCTTACAAGGTAAAGGCGGGCGGCAGAGAGATAACCTTCCTTGACACTCCCGGACACGAAGCGTTTACCGCTATGCGTGCAAGAGGCGCGCAGATAACCGATATTGCAATTCTCGTTGTCGCTGCAGATGACGGCATTATGCCACAGACCGTTGAGGCAATTAACCACGCAAAGGCAGCAGGTGTCAGCATTATAGTTGCTATCAATAAAATGGATAAACCCGAGGCTAATCCTGAGAGAGTCAAGCAGGAGCTTACCGAGCATGAGCTTGTTCCCGAGGAGTGGGGCGGTGATGTTATCTGCGTTCCCGTTTCTGCAAAGGCGCACACAGGCATTGAGGAGCTACTCGAAATGGTTATCCTAACCGCCGATGTTAAGGAGCTTAAGGCTAACCCCGACCGTCTTGCCAAGGGTATCGTAATTGAGGCTAAGCTCGATAAGGGCAGAGGCCCTGTTGCCACCGTTCTTGTCCAGAATGGTACACTTAAATCGGGAGATATTATTATTGCGGGAACTGCCGTCGGCAGAGTGCGCGCAATGACCGATGACAGAGGCAGAAAGGTAACCACTGCAGGCCCCTCCACACCCGTTGAGATTATCGGTCTCGGCGAGGTTCCCAGTGCAGGTGATGTCTTTAACGCAGTTGAGGATGAGCGCCTTGCAAGAGAGCTTGCTATTGAGAGAAAACAGACAGAAAAAGAAGAACGCTTCTCTGCATATCAGAAGGTAACGTTAGATAACCTCTTCAGTCATATTGCTGAGGGTGAAATGAAGGAGCTTAGCATCATCGTTAAGGCTGATGTTCAAGGCTCTGTTGAGGCTGTTCGTCAGTCCCTTGAAAAAATCAGCAATGAGGAAGTTCGTGTTCGCGTTATTCACGGCGGTGTCGGCGCTATCAGCGAGTCTGATATTATGCTGGCAGATGCCTCCAATGCTATCGTTGTCGGATTTAATGTCCGCCCCGACCCTCTTGCCGATGAAATGGCAAAGGAAAAGGGCGTTGATATGCGCACCTATAGAATTATTTATGACTGCATCGAGGAAATCGAGGCGGCTATGAAGGGTATGCTTGCTCCTAAATTCCGCGATGTTGAGCAGGGCAGAATTGAAGTCCGTCAGGTTTACAAGCTGTCGAGCGTCGGAACAATCGCAGGCTGCTATGTAACCTCGGGCAAGGTAACAAGACACTCCAAAATCCGCGTAGTGCGTGACGGTATCGTCATTTCTGAGGATGAAATCAGCTCACTTCGCCGCTTTAAGGATGACGTTAAAGAGGTCGCCTCTAACTATGAGTGCGGTATCTCGCTTGAGAAATTCAACGATATTAAGGAAGGCGACGTTTTTGAAGCCTTCATCACCGAAGAGTATAAAGACTGATTCGGAAAGGATAAAAAATGGGAAGAAGTTACAGAACCGACCAATCGGCAGAGGATATAAAATATGCCCTTGTTGAGATTTTGCGCCATATAAAGGACCCGCGGGTATCTCAGCTTCTGAGCATTGTCCATCTTGACCTTGCGAGAGACCTCTCGCAGGTCAAGGTGTATATAAGCGCGCTTGAGGGAAAAGAGAAAACGCAGGAGTCTGTAAAGGGACTTAAATCCGCGGCAGGCTATGTTCGCCGTGAGCTTTCTCAGAGGGTAAAATTAAGAAACACCCCCGAGGTTATATTTATTGCCGATGATTCCATTGAGCAGAGCGCTCATATCAACAGTATTATTCATAATCTTAACAGAGATGAAAACAAATAAACGGAGGAAGCTATGTCAATAGACATAAAAGGAGCAGCAAAAATGCTGCTCGATCGGGATGATATTGTTATTCTCACCCACCAAAACCCCGATGGGGACACCCTCGGCTGCGCTTTTGCACTCTATTTTACACTTGCGGCGCACGGAAAAAGAGTTAGGGTGGAAAATGAAAAACCCATTCCTAAAAAGTATGCCTTTTTGCATGATGGATATAAAAGCGAGCAGTTTGAGCCTTCCTGTGTTGTTGCGGTGGATATCGCTTCCACCTCGCTTTTCGGCAAGGGACTTGAACACTATGCCGATAGGGTAGACCTCTGTATTGACCACCACAAATCCAACACAGGCTATGCTAAAAACACTCTGCTTCGCAGCAGTGTTGCTGCTGCTTGTGAGATAGTTTACGATGTCATTATGGAAATGGACGGCGATGTGCCGGACAAGGCGCTTTTGTGCATTTATACAGGCATCAGCACTGACTGCGGCTGCTTTAAATACTCAAACACCACCTCTAAGGCTCACGAGATAGCCTCTCGCGCTATAGAGAGAAACATTGATATCTATAAAATAAATCAGCTTATGTTTGAGAGCAAGAGCCGCGCACAGCTCGAAATTGAGCGCACCTCTTTGCAAAATCTTGAGTTTTATTTCGGCGGCAAGTGCGCCCTTATTGTTGTAAGTCATAAGCTGCTTGAAAAAACGGGAGCCGAGGAATGCGATTTGGATGCTCTGCCCGCTATGACAAGGCAAATTCAGGGTGTCGAGGTCGGCGTTGTTATAAAGGAACGCAGCAAAGGGGAATTTAAGGTATCGCTACGAACGGGCAGACAGCCTGATGCAAGTGCTATCTGTTCCGAGTTTGGCGGCGGCGGACACGCAGGCGCCGCAGGCTGCACACTATACACAACCGCAGAAGACGCCAAGGCTCGTATTCTTGAGGTTATAGGACGGTATATATGAAAGACGGAGTCCTTTTAATAAATAAACCTGCGGGTTTCACCTCTTTTGATGTCATAGCCAAGCTGCGAGGCATATTAAAGGAGAGAAAACTCGGTCACGGCGGCACGCTTGACCCTAATGTAACGGGTGTACTGCCTGTTTTTATAGGCAGAGCTACCAAGGCTATTGATTTGGTGTCGCGTCAGGATAAGAAATATGCCGCAACCTTTCGTCTTGGAATAGAAACCGACACTCAGGATATCTGGGGTGAGGTTTTAGAGGAAAAGGAACCTATTCGAGATATAGAAAAAATAAAGGATGCAGTGCTTTCCTTTAAGGGCGAGAGCGAGCAGCTTCCGCCTATGTTTTCGGCTATCCGCATAAACGGAGTGAGGCTTTATGACCTTGCCCGCGAGGGAAAACAGATAGCGCGCGAAATGCGCAAAATAAATGTTTACGATATATCCTTCTTGGGAAAAACCGAAAACGAGGACGAATATAAATTTGAGATTTTCTGCTCAAAGGGCACGTATGTGCGCACAATCTGCGCCGATATCGGAGAGAAGCTTTTATGCGGCGCTGCTATGACCTCGCTTGTGCGAACAAATTCAATGGGCTTTGACCTTAAGGACTGCGTAAGCCTTGAAGAAGTCGAGGCTGCGGCAAAAGAGGGCAGAGCAGATAGTCTTGTAAGACCGATAGAGGAGCTGTTTTCCGACCTTCCCCCCATATTTTTAGATAAGAATAACACCCATCTTTACAAAAACGGGGTGGGACTTAATCCTAAAAGGGTAAGTGGAGTTATTTATGACACCGCCTATGAAATTGCACCGTATCAGAGATACTGTGTTTTCGGCGATATGGGAGAATTTATCGGGATAGGTCACATTGACTATTCAAAAAGAGAATTCAGAAGCATAAAGATGTTTTATAATGAGGAAAAACAGTAAAATGAGGATATTTTCGCTTGAAAATAAAAGCGAGGATGCTGCCGTTTTTGCGCTCGGTTTTTTTGACGGAGTGCATTTAGGCCACCGCGCCGTTATAGAAAAAGCTGCAGCCGAGGCAAAGGCACGCGGCGCTATTTCTGCTGTCTTTACATTTACTGATAATAAAGCCCTCGGAAAAAAGGGGCAGTCGGGCGAAATTTACAGCGCCCAGCGCCGCTGCGAGCTTTTTGAGGAAATGGGTGTTGACCTTGTGGTAATGCCGGATTTTTCTGATTTTAACAGCCTTTCGCCCGAGCAATTTGTCGATATATTAGTGCGCTGCTTTAATGCGCAGGGCTTTGTCTGCGGAAATGATTTCCGCTTTGGAAAAAATGCTGTCGGAACCCCGCGGCTTTTAAAAGAACTATCAAAAGAGCGCGCAGTAGATGTATTTGTTATGGATGAGGTTTCTTTAGAGGGCGAGAGTGTCAGCTCAACTAAAATCAGAGAGGCTCTTAAAAACGGCGACATAAAAACAGCAAACCGCCTGCTTGGCAGAGCGTATAGCATTTCTGCTAAAGTGGTGGGAGGCAAGCACCTCGGTACTAAGAAGCTATACCCTACCATAAATCAGCCCTTTTCGGAGGGCAGCGCGCTTTTAAAATTCGGCGTTTATGCCTCAAGGGTGAGCTTTAATGGCAAAACAATGCCCTCGGTTACTAATATTGGCATCTGCCCCACCGTCGGCGGGCAGTGCGAGCCTAATTTTGAAACATATATTATTGATGCGGATATAGACCTTTATGGAAAGACGGTAACTGTCGAGCTTTATGATTTTATAAGAGAGGAAAAGAAATTTCCGGATATAAAGGCGCTCAAAGCGCAGATAGAGTTAGATATACAGGCAGCAAGAAAATAAAGGCGGTGAGCAAGATGGCAGCAGTAATAAAACGCTTTTTTGAAAAGTATATAAAGGGCGAAAATGCCGATGAAACTGCTGCCATGCTTGCGGTAGTCAGCATTTTCCTGCCCTACATAATTTCTGCGGTAGTTCTGAGTTTGGTTACCGCCCGCGCTCTCATTTTAAAAGAGAGCCGCAAGGAAATGCTCGGCGGCAAGGATGGCAAAATAGTTCTTGTTTTTATGCTGCTCAATGCCGCGGCACCCATTTATTATAAAAACTATTTAGGTATTGCCTGCTTTTTTGGAATGAGCGGAATTTTGATGTTCGCGCTATATTTGCGCAGCACTATGACAGAAAAACTTTTTTCCCGCATTAGTGACGCGGCAGCATTTATGAGCATCTGCTGCGCCTTTGCTTCTACCTTTATAAAAGCGCCCGAGCACGATATGCGCTCCCCCTCAGCTTTTTTTAACCCTAACTATTACGGTGCAATGATAACCTTTGTTATCCTGCTTTGCGCCTACCGTATTATTTCAAAAGAGGGAAACCGCCCTTTTTTGATAGCCACCATACTTGCAAATGTGTATGGACTATTTATGGCAGACTGCCAGTCGGCATTTTTTGCAATAGCATTTGGACTTTGGGTGCTTCTCTTATTTAAAAAGTGCTATAAATCCTTTGCGGTGGTGACGGTAGTCGGCGTTCTTGCGGTAGTATTCCTGCCGCAGCTTACCTTTATAATGCCGCGCATATCGGGCGCGCTTGAAAATATTCTTAAACGAGCCGATATATGGAAAGCGGGCTTTAGCGCCTTTTTGGAAACTCCCTTTTTCGGCCGCGGACTTATGGGGTACACTCAAATTTACGCAGAGCTTGCCGCCCCTAAAAATTTTCACTGCCATAATATGTTTATTGATATGCTGCTTTCATTTGGAGTTGTGGGCAGTATTCCGCTCCTGATATTTGTAGTGAGAAATTTAACTAAAATAAAGGGCAAAAAAACTGCGTCGCTCATTTTAGCGCTCTGTGCAAGCGTGCTTCTGCACGGACTTGTCGATGTAACCCTCATCTGGATACAAACAGGCGCATTCGCCGCATTTCTCCTATCCGCCCCTTACGCTAAAACAGAAAATAAATAGAATATCCTTGAGGTGAATAAAAATGAACGTGAAGGATGTTGTTGCAAAGCGTTTTTTAGAGCTATGTCAGCAACGCAATATAAAAATCAATGAGCTTGCAAACCGTTCAGGCGTTACTCCTTCAACAGCATACAGTATGATGGACAAAGCTCGCCGCGACATTTCTATCACAACCATAAAGAAATTTTGTGATGGCTTGGATATTACTCTTGGAGAATTTTTCAGCACAGAGGAATTTGATAAGTTAGAGCAGGAAATAAGATAGTATTTGGTATAAATATAAAACCACCGAGGACCCAAAGTCCTCGGTGGTTTGTCGTTATTTGCAAACCTCGGTTGGCGCGTCAGTTTTGCTATTTTTCTTTAAAAATACCCAAGCCGAGAAGAAAACCGTTATGGGAACGGCAAGTAGTATTCCAATGCTTCCCACAACCGCCTGAATAACCTCAACAAGCAGCATTTCGTAATTTAAAAGCAGAACGAGGTCACGGGTGTAGGCGGTAAACAGGAGTATTGTTGCCATAGAGCCGCCGACATAGGCAAGGATAAGGGTGTTTGTCATAGTTCCTATAGCATCTCTTCCGATGTTCATTCCCGAAACCACAAGCTTTTTAAAGCTCGGTTCATACATCTGCTCTGAAAGCTCGTACATTGATGAAGACAGCGACATTGCGACGTCCATTATAGCACCAAGCGAGCCTATGAGAATTCCGCCCCATATCAGCGCGGGCAGGTCAATGGAAATTCCGCCCTCCAGCATTGTGAGGAAAAGATAATCGGAGTTGAGTATTCCCGTAATTCCAAACGCCTTACTTACAAATATCGCAAGAACACCTGAGGCTAATATTCCGCCCGCATTTCCCACAACGGCGCAAAGGGTTTTCTTGTTCCAGCCGTTTAAAAGAAGAAGCGAGGACAGAATAACAAACATTGTTATAACAATGGTTGAGGCATAAATGTTTTTGCCGATTAAAACAGACGGAATGAAAATCAGGAAAACCGAAAGGGCAGTTATAATGAGCGCAATAATGGTAGAAACTCCCTTTGAGCGCCCGATTATGAGTATCAGCGCGAGAAAAGCGCCCGTTAGGAGCAACACCCCCGCCGAGTGGTTAACTCCGCCGTATGACCAGCCGCTGACTGTGCTGGCAGGGTCCAGAGGCTCGCTGTAGATAACAAGAATTTTGTCACCCTTTTCAACCATTTCGGGAACGGGAGGGGACATCTCGTCAAGCAGCTGCGTCATATTAAAGGTTTCCCCCTTGTATTGCCCACTGTTTATGGTGGCGCTGAAAATAACGGTAGTCACGGTGGTGTCGCGAACACTCTGCTCGGTGGTGGTTGCGATAACCTCGTTAACGGTGGCTCTCTCAAACTCGGCATCGGTAGTTTGCAGAGGCTTATATTTGCAGATAAGTGCGCCGACAAGGATAAATACCGCTGACAAAATTAGTGTAATTGTCTGCTGAAACCAAGGCTTTTTAATAAGCTTATTCATCCGCCTGCGCCTCCTTTTGTGTGTTTAAATAAGAAACAATATCAGTAAGTTGTAAAAGTAGCTCCTTTTGACTATTCGGCTTAACCGAAAGATAGGGCATTTTGCCGTTAGATAAAAATACATTTTTATTAAACTGACTGCAGGCTGCCGATAGCAGCCTAAGGTCGGGCTTTGAAAATTCTATAAGCACAAAGTCGCTTTTTTGGGTTATCCCAACAATGCCAACCTTTTGCGCCATATTTCTAAGTAGCGCCACCCCAATCAGCAGACTCACCTCAGAAGGCGGCTCTCCATAGCGGTCAATAAGCTCGTCGGTAACATCCATAGCGTCCTCGTCAGAGCGTATCATAGCAATGTGTCGGTAGACCTCAATGCGCTGAACATTGTCGTCAATATAGCTGTTTGGAATATGCGCTGAAATCGGCAGGTCAATAAGACACTCGTTATCCTCAGGGGGCGCACTCTCGCCCTTCTCTTCGGCGATAGCTTGATTTAAAAGCTTAAGGTACATATCATAGCCGACCGCATCCA
Organism: Oscillospiraceae bacterium; assembly: GCA_036311245.1. Taxonomy (GTDB): domain Bacteria; phylum Bacillota; class Clostridia; order Oscillospirales; family Ruminococcaceae; genus SIG578. Next base: position 7,772 of record JAXJQH010000148.1, read on the forward strand.
TATGCCCGTGCTGCTGAGCACCCAGCATATTACCCGCGCCGCGGATTTCCAAATCTCGCAGAGCAATCTGAAAGCCTGAGCCAAAGGCGGTGAAATCGCGGATAGCCGAAAGGCGCTTTGAGGCAACCTCAGAAAGCTCCTTTCCGGGTCGAAAGGTAAAATAGGCGTAGGCACGCCGTGATGAGCGGCCAATTCGCCCGCGCAGCTGATAGAGCTGCGATAGCCCCATATGGTCGGCGTCCTCTATTATCATAGTGTTGCAGTTTGAAACATCAACACCCGTTTCAATAATGGTTGTGCAGACAAGAACATCAATTTCGTGGTCAACAAGCCGCTTCCAGACCCGTTCAAGCTCCTGAGAGGAAAGTCTGCCGTGTGCTACTGCAACTCTGCAGCCCGGTATAGCCTCTGCTATGGCGGCGGCTTTTGAATTTATGCTTTCAATGTGGTTGTGAAGATAGTAGACCTGCCCGCCACGGGCAAGCTCGCGCTCAATAGCCGATATGAGCAGGCGGCGGTTGTATTCCAGCACAAAGGTCTGAACAGGATAGCGGTCGAGCGGTGCTTCCTCAATCATTGAAATATCCCGAATTCCACTCATAGCCATATTGAGAGTTCTCGGAATGGGCGTCGCAGATAGAGTGAGCATATCAACCGCTGTAAACATCTCTTTGAATTTCTCCTTGTGTGCAACTCCAAAGCGTTGCTCCTCGTCAATTATGGCAAGTCCAAGAGCCTTAAACTGCACATCCTTTTGAACAAGTCTGTGCGTTCCGATAACTATATCAATTTCGCCCCGAGCAAGCTTTTTCAAGGTTTCACTCTGCTCGCGCGATGAGCGAAAGCCTGAGAGCAGCGCAATGTTTATAGGAAATCCGTCAAAACGGCTCAGTGCCGTCTTGTAATGCTGCCACGCAAGAATGGTTGTCGGAACTAAAATGGCACACTGCTTGCCGTCCATAACGCATTTCATAGCGGCGCGAAGCGCAACCTCGGTTTTGCCAAAGCCAACATCTCCGCAGAGAATTCTGTCCATAGGGACAGAGCTTTCCATATCCTTTTTGATTTCCTGTACGCACCTTATCTGGTCGGGCGTTTCGGCATATGGGAAACGGTTTTCAAAATCGTGCTGCCAGTCAGTATCCTCTGAAAATGCAAAGCCTTTTGCCTGCATTCTTTTGGCATAAAGAGCTGTGAGCTGCGCCGCCATATCCCGCACCGCCCGCGAAACTCGGCTTTTGGTATTTTTCCAGGTAACGCTACCGAGCCTTGAAAGCTTTACTACATCGTCAGCAGCGGCGCCGATATATTTTGCAACCATATCAAGCTGGGTGACGGGAACATACAGCACATCGCTGCCACCGTATTGAATTTTAATGTAGTCCTTTATAATTCCCTGAACTACAAGCTTTTGAATTCCCTTGTAAATGCCTATTCCGTGAGCCGAGTGAACAACATAGTCGCCGACACTAACAGAGGAAAGGTCAAAAACTGCCTTGTTCTTTTTCTTTTTGCGCTCTCGAGCAGCCTCGCTTAAAAAGCTTATGACAGTTATTTTTTCGTCGGGGTACTCAAAGCTTGCCGAGAGCGGCGCACACAGAACATAAACCTTTGAGGGTGCAATTTGTATGTCGTCCTCGGGTAGCACAACCGATGCCGAAAGCCCCTCACGCAAGAGGTCGGAGCAGATTATGTCGGCAAGGTGCTCACTTGGTGTGCAGACAACGGCGCAAAATCCGTCAGAAAGCTGTTTTGATAGCTGCTGGGGCAGTGAAGAAGGCTTATGTGTAAAACAGCCGGACTGCGAGGCGCGCATGGTAATAAACTTTTTGGGCTGCAGAAGAGGGAAGTTTCTTGAAAAAGCGTCCATTAAAATGGCGCGTGAGCGAGAAACTGCGTCTAAAAGCTCGCCCTCGCTTAAAATAAATCCCTCGCCGCAAAAAAGCTCGCCCGAAGAGGAAAGCTCACCAAGCTGAAGCTCCAGCCGCTCGCTAAAGCCCTTTGCCGCCTCCATTATATCCGAAAACTCGGCTGTCAAAACAAGTCCGTCTGCATAGTCAAAGATAGTGCCGCGCAGATGAGAAAGCGGCAGAAACTTGTCAAGACACAGGTCACATGAGCCCTCTAAAAGAGAGATATCGCGCTCTAAGGTTTTCTTTTGCGCTTCGTTTTTAAGCTTGCCCGCCTTGTTTTTTAGTATTTCCAAAAGAGAGGCGGTATCAAAAAGATTTTCGCGTGCGGGGGTAATTGTCACAAACTGTGTAGCATCGCCACGGCGCTGTGTATCAGGGTCAAAGGGTGAAACGCTGTCAATCTCGTCGCCCCAGAATTCTATGCGATAAGGGGTAGTGTGCGCAGGACAGAAAATATCAAGTATACCGCCGCGTAGGGAAAATTGTCCCGTTCCGTCTATCTGAGCGCGGCGCACATATCCGCCGCAAACTAAATTCTCGCAGATTTCATCTATCGAGGCGCTGTCACCGCTTTTTAGGGTAAAGCAGGATTTTTTAAGCTCGTCGGGCAAAACAGTAAACTGCATTGCAGCGGCGGCAGGGGCAACCAAAATCTGAGCCTCGCCAGAGAGGAGGCGGCAGAGCGCAGCAAGACGCTCCTGCTCGTATTCACGGGAGGAGGTCTGTCCTAAATCAAAGCATAGGTCGCGTTCGGGATAAAAAACCGCCGCATTGCGCCCGAGTATTGCGTTAATATCTCGGCAAAACTGTCTGCCTAAAACTTCGTTTCGGCAGATTAGCAGATTACCGCCATCGTTTGCGCAAAGCGCTGCTGCAAGGTGCGCCTTGTGAATGTCAGAGGCACCTGTGACACTTATGGGAGTGTCATTTTTTAAAAGCGCAGCAGTAATATCCTTGTATGCTCGGCTCTTGTTTATTAAATTTTCGAAAAATGCCATACATATCACTTCCCCAAAAGGGTGTTTTCTTTATAATATCAGCAGAGCCATGTCATAAAGACAAGAAAAATGTCAGTTATATTTTCCCATAGCTGCTTCAAAGTCACCCTTTAGCATAAGCGTGATTGCATCGTAAACCGCATCGTTATTGCCAGCTATAATCTCGCGTTCCTTTAAAGGAAGAGGAGAAAGAACCCAGCTTGCAAGGTCATAGTCGGGGTGAGGCTTTTTGCCGACTCCGATTTTAATTCTTGGGAAATTATCTGAGCCGAGGTGTGAAATTATGCTTTTTATTCCGTTGTGTCCGCCGGCAGAACCTTTTTTTCGAATTCTCATTTTTCCCACATCAAGCGAAACATCATCGAAAATAACGATAATGTTTTCAGCGGGCACTTTATAAAATTTTGAAAACTGCACAAGGCTGCGGCCGCTGTCGTTCATAAAGGTCTGCGGCTTTAAAAGCAAAACCTTTTTGCCACCCATTTCTGCATGACAAAACAGTCCCTCAAACTTAAGCTTGCTTATCGAAACACCAAGCTTGTCGGCAATATGGTCAATGGCATTAAACCCGACATTATGGCGGGTTATGGCGTATTTTGCTCCGGGGTTTCCAAGGCCGACGATTATGGCATCAATAGAGGCGCTCTTGTTTTTAAAAAACACGAAAATTCACACTCCAGAATAATAGTATAATATCCAAAAGCCCAAACATTCGGCGAATGTTTGGGCAGAGGTAAAAAACAAATTAAGTAATTTTAGCTGAAGAGAGGAGAAACGGGTTTGTCCTCATAGATGCGCTCGATAGCCTCAGCAAAAACGGGAGCAACGGGAATGGTTTTGATTTTGTCAATCTTCTTGTCCTCGTGAAGAGCAATGGTGTCAAGAAGAATAAGCTCTTTAATGGGACTTTCCTGAATTCTCTCGATAGCAGGGCCGGAAAGAACACCGTGGGTAGCGCAGGCATAAACCTCTTTAGCTCCGCCAACCTCAACAATAGCCTTTGCGCTGTTGCAGAGAGTGCCGGCGGTATCAATCATATCGTCAACAAGAATAACTCTCTTGTCCTTAACATCACCGATGATGTTCATAACCTCGGAGACATTTGCTTTCTGACGGCGCTTGTCAACAATGGCAAGAGGAGCGTCAAAACGGGCTGCAAAGTTTCTCGCTCTGGTAACAGAGCCGAGGTCAGGAGAAACAACAACGAATTCTTCGTGGCACTCTTTAAACTTGTTGCAGAAGAAAGGGGCAAGAATGGGAACACCTAAAAGGTTATCCACAGGGATATTAAAGAAACCTTGAATTTGAGGAGCGTGCAGGTCCATTGTGAGAACTCTGTCAGCGCCTGCGGCAGTAAGCAGGTCAGCAACAAGCTTTGCAGAAATGGGATCGCGAGCCTTTGCCTTTCTGTCCTGACGAGCATAACCGAAATAGGGAATAACTGCGGTAACGCGGCCTGCAGATGCTCTCTTGAAAGCATCGAGCATAATGAGAACTTCCATCAGGTTGTCGTTGA
>JAXJQH010000149.1:0-2899 GCA_036311245.1 Oscillospiraceae bacterium
AATGTTGTGTTACAATCAAGGTGTGATTTGTAAACTGTACTAACATTTTATCACACAAATCTCGCTTTTTCAATAGTTTTTCTTACTATTCTCGTTTTTCTCTCTTTTGCACAAATGAGATATGCAAGATTTGTGAGATTTGCACAAAAATTCTAATTTTTTGAGAGGTATAAAAATGAAATTTTGGAACACTTATTTGAATTTATGTAATGCAGTAAAAAAATCACCAAACGCGGTGGCAAAAGAAATAGGAATTTCATCCGCTGCTATATCAGCGTGGAAAACCAATTCCGATAGAATTCCACAAGACCGTATTTTGTTAAAAATCGCTAACTACTTTAATGTACCTGTTGAAACATTAAAAGGAAATGAAGCACTTGAATTAGCAGGCGTGCCTGTTCACAAGCAAGGTCACGCAGAGCCGAAAAGAACGGAATTAGGGCAAAAAGAAAACGCCCCCGAATACACCGAGGGCGAAAGGTTGTTATTAGATTTGTTTAGGCAAGTGCCAGAGGAACAGCAGGAGCTTGTTCTACAAATGATAAAGGCTGCTTTAGGTAAGATGTAATAACATTAATTGCAACAAGTAAGGCTTGCGCAGGGTCGGCGCTATTGCGAATGGTTTCGATTAAATCTTTTTCGATAGGTGACATTGTTTTTCTCTCCATTGATAATTAAATTGTAAAGCATTGACACCGAGCCTTTAATTATGTAGTTGCAACCTTGTGTTTTACTGCTTTAACTAATTAAAGTATAGCAAGATTTCAGCCAATTAGCAATAGAGATATTTGCCGTTTTACACACTATTTTTACCGCAAAAAAGAGGTTTTAAGTGGCTTTCGGTGCGCATTTTTGCCGATTTAAACCGTAAATTTGCTTGATTCAGAAAGGAACAGACATAATGTACCGTGATAGATTGATAGAGATAAGGAAAGAAAAAGGGTTAAGTACTAAGGAATGGGCGGAGCTTAGCGGTGTATCAGTTGACACTATAAAACGCATTACTTGCCCAGATAACCCCGATAAAGATAGTCCAAGGGTCAACACCTTAGAGGAGCTTTGCAAGCCGCTTGGTGTGGAGCTTTGGGAAATTTTTTATTTGGGAGACAGAAGCCTTGTTTCCTTGCAAGCGGAAATAAACGCATTAAAAGCCGACCACGATGTTTTCCTTGCAGAAAATGCGGTGCTGAAGGAAAAAATAGATGTGTACCGTGACAAGATAGATGCACTAAAGGATGAGATTATTTCGATTCATAATTACTATATTAAAAAGGGTGATTAAAGGTCAATATTTGCATTTTTAAATATCAAATTTGCAGAAAAATTGCAAAAACGCACATTAAGATGTGAAATTTTATCATTGTGTTGATAAAATTCGCACAATTTTTATTTTTTATGAAAACAAATTGCACAAAAAATAAAGAGGTAATATGCCACGATTAAAGAAAAGTAATAGAGCCGACGGCAGATATGCAATAAAACGAGTTATCGGTCACGATATGGACGGCAAGGCACTGTATAAATATTTTTATGGCAAAGGAAAACAGGATGCCGAGAATAAATATACCCTGTACTTGCTTGACAAGGAAAAGAAAGAACAAGAGCGCAGATGCACACCGTTTGAAAAGTGGGCGGAAGAATGGCTGTACACCTATAAGCAACCGGATGTAAAGGGGAATACATTCAATAGCACATATTACCGCCCTGTTATGTTGCATCTGATACCGCATTTCAAGGGCAAGGCTCTGCAAGAGATAACACAAGCCGATATAAAGGCTTATTTTAACGAGAATAAGGACATGTCGCTCTCTTCTCTTCAAAAAGACATGCTATGCCTAAAAGGTATATTTGAGACCGCTATTGATAACGATTTGATTGTCAAAAATCCTTGCAGAAATGTTAAAATCAAGTCCACGCAGGAAAAGCAAGTCAAACGCACATACAGTCAGCGCTCGGCTGATTATCTATGTTCTTTAAAGCATCATTATTCGCTCATAATTAATATTCTCATTAAATTGGGGTTGAGAGAGAGCGAGCTTTGCGGTTTAAAGTGGGATTGTGTAGATTTGCTCAATAAGTATGTGTATATCGAAAACAGCATAACAACCGAGCAAGGTGTTAAATACGAAGGAAAGCCCAAAACTCCTAATTCAATACGCAGATTGCCGATTGACGAGGAACTCGTTGACCTGCTCAAAAAAGAGCCACGGAACGGCGCATATGTTATTAACAAGGACGGGCGCAGCATCAAACCGCCACAACTTTATGAAAGAATACTTGTCTTTTTTAAATTCGCAAATATTCCAGACAAAAAAAGATTGAGTCCACACGAGCTACGGCACACATGCGGAACATTAATGTATCAAAGAACACGAGATGTATTTGCCGTGTCGAGATTTTTGGGTCATTCGAGCATAGATATAACGACAAAAATTTATGTTCACAGTGAGTATCAAGAGGACGAAATAGAGCTTGATTTTTGACTTAAAACGGTACAAAAGTTGTCAAGCGGTTGTCAAAAAATCCGAAATGCCCTTATTTATCAAAGAAGTTGCATTGAGTTCAAATCTCATCGACTGCACCAAACAGATAGGTATTAGATAGGGTTTAAATAGGGGTAAAACCTTGGTTTATGAGAGTTTTTGCAAAAATCGCACCCTATCTGCACCCTACCTACACCCCACCTTTAGGTTGTCAAAAAAGTTGTCAACGGTTGTCAAAAGGTTGTCGAAAAGAATACAAAAAAGAGGGTCAACCCCTCTTTTTTTCTTTTTCAAGTTTGTATTTAATCAATTTCATTAGATAGGTAGGACACTCGCGGACACCAGCGCACCAATTTTGTACGGTTCTCAGTGGGATTTCAAAATAATTTGCGAAAGCCGTTTGCGACATTCCAGAT
>JAXJQH010000150.1:0-7870 GCA_036311245.1 Oscillospiraceae bacterium
AGAATATGAATTAAAATACGCACCAATAGCGCCTTTTGCGCTAGAAGATGTAGATGAGTTATGATGAATACAAATCATAATGTGCGGATTTGATGCATGATAATATTTAAACCGCTGGTCAGCCGTTCTGTAAACAGAATTATCAACCGTTATAACTGTTGCACCAAGATTTTTGAGAATTTTGGCAGCTTCATCACGAACCATTTCATTTAAAATATACTCAGGGTATGCCGGAGTAACTCCGGGTGCACCTGGACTTAATTTATCGTGTCCGGCGTCAAGAACTATAACAGCTCCTTTAAGCGTATATCCGTATGCATTTTGCGCTTTCTGTATCGGCGCCGAAGTATTTAGGCGAATATTCAATGTATTTTCATTATATGACGGTGTAGCACCAAAGTATCCGCCTTTTGTTTTGAGGGTTAAAACAATATCACAAACAGGAATTTCAACCTCATCAATAGTAATCTTTTTAAAAATACACTCTATTTTTGAGAACATAGGATTATCCTGCATTACTACTTTATCAAGATTGATTTTATCGGTATGAAATATGCGATATGTAATTTTTTCAATCTTATATTCTCCGTTTATCTCATACTTTTTACTATCATTTTTATAAGAAATCGGCTCTTCGATAAATTTAAAAGGGACATTCCAGCTATTTTCCACCTTGAGATTTACAAATCTACCATCAAATTCAACATTAACCGAAGAAATCTCATTATTTATTTTTTCTATATTTCCAATAACGGTAACATCTTTTGAATAGACCCTCTGTCCGGATTGAAGCTTATAATATTTGTATGTTGTTCCGTCTTGAGTATACAAAAGCTCATTACCAACCACATAATCTATTGTTCCTGCAGGAAGCGGATAGCAATTTGGTTGTGACTGATCATTAAGAAGGTCTGTTGGAAATGTTTCTGCAAACTTTTCCGTTATTTGAACTGCCTTTTGTGTTTCAAGCTTTGGAGGCGCAGGTTTTGCAAAAATTTTAATAGTGGCGCCCGTAATATTTTCGCTATAACCTTGCCAGCTTGCGGTAAAGGTTATACTGCCGAGATTTTGCGCAGCTTGTGTTGCAGCAGGAGTTTTAAAGCTACCCTCAAAGGTTACATACTGCGATGTAATTTGCTCATCAGAAACATCTTCCGCTTTTTTCTCTGTAAGTTTAACTATTGTTCCTCCAATTTTAGCAGATATCGAGGAACCGCTGTAACCCTTTGCGGAAATTGTAATATAAGTGTCTCCATCAACCTCAACAGTGCCCGTTGGCATAACACTCTCTAAAAGCTTAACCTTTCTTGTTACTGTGTATGAAACCGTTTTTCCTTTATGAGTTATCTTAAAGGTATTTGTTCCAATTTTTAATGCAGCATCATAAGAAAAATATCCCTTTTCGGTGACATTCATAATCTGTCCATTAAATGTTGTTTGGAAATTGGGGTCAGTCACACCTGAGAATGAAATAGTGCTGTCATAAGTAGTGATATTATTTTTTGTCGGGGTAGACATAATGAGTTTATTAAAAATAAGATTATCCCTAAGTTTATTATCAAAGTATTTTAAAAGCAGAGTGGTGCTACCATCTTTATCGGCTGCAAGGATTGAAAGTGAATCAAAAACGCTGCCGCCGAAAGCTTTAAGAGGCTCAACTAAACTTACCTGACGGATAAGCTGGTCAGGACTTGTAAATTCACCAAGACTTGTGTGCAGCTTGCTGGAAGCGTGAACATTATAAAACGCAATATCTGCCTGCGAGCAAACCGAACTCCACCACTGTGCGATAGTTTGGAAATTATTTAAAACACTATCGGTAGGCATCATATTTTCTACCATTACAAAGTTAAATTTCTCGTTAAGAACAAAATCTCGGGTATCGGCAAAACCGTGTACATAGCTTTCATAATTTGAAGCGGTTTTACTTCCCTTTGCGTCGGTTGTGGAATTTGCCCAGACACCGCTTGCAAGAAATCCTATCTGAGAAGCTTTATTGTTTTTACGCATAGCATTTCTTGCTTCACGAACCGAGAGTGTCACCTGCTCGCGCAGAAAATCCTCATAGCTTTTTGAGCTTTTACTTGCCTGATATGAAGCCTCCATTGTTTCTGATTTTGATACTGTGTAGTCATCAAAAATGATTGCAGAAGGCTGATATTTTTTAGAGAAAGCCTCCGCCCTTTGTAGGGCCTCTTTATGATTTTTATCGGTAAACTCAGTAATTTTAGTTATTTTATTGTTTTTCTCGGTTACCAGAACAGGATAAACAACATATGTATAAAGATTTTGTTTTTTTGCAGCCTCAAGAGCATAGGAAAGAACATCGAAATCTGTCCTGAGTGATTTTAAGCTGCTATCAGAAAAAATAAGTCCCTGCGAGGTGTTGGTAAAGATAACAACACTGTTAAATCCGAGCTTTGCAGTAGATTGCATTGCATTATCAAGCTGAGCTTTAACGGCAGCCTCACTATCGGTAGTTTTCAGAATAAAATCCTGCCCGGGTTTTAAATAAACCGCACGAAGCTTATCGGGAACGCTGAAATTTGTTCCATCATCGCTCTCATATACAATACCGCTTTCGGTCTGATCTACTAAAGAGCTTGTTATTTCTTGTTGCGCAATCTGTGAGCTCTCTGCGCCTGAAATCTGAGAGCTTTCATTGCCTCCTTTTTGAGGAAAAGATATAAAACGGACAGCAAGAGCAGCCACTGTCCCGAGTAAGGCAGCGGCTACAAATATGCTTATAATAATAATGGTCAGTTTCTTTTCTGAAACGCTCCTGACACTATTTCTCATCTTTAATCGTCCTTTTATTTTTACTTCATAGCAGCTTTCAGCTTCTGTATTTCATATTTTGCCTGAGAAAGTGCATTATCTGCATATTTATCCGATGGCGCAAATCTGCTGGTAGGGTTAAAAACATACTGATAGCTATACAAGAAAACTCCGCTGCATTTTTTAAGCGACATACTATCGTCATACTGCCTTGCAAGAATATTGCTCTGTGCAGGATTATCTGTGCGCCAACCAAAGGCGCCGCAGTTAGGCGTAGATGCTGTGTGGGTATCCCTATTATTGCACGCCCATGTATCATACCAGCCTATTCTATCCACCGAAAGTCCTATCATAAGCTTTACATTTGACGCAGTAACTAATTTATTCCAAGTGGATAGTGTGCTCGAAAAATCAAGTGACTCACTGACATAGTTGAAGTAAACCTGCGGGCAAAGATAGTCAACATATCCGTTTTGAGAACTCCAAAGCTTAACATCGGCATATTGCATATTCATATCGTTTTGGACATTTGCTTGTGGGCTTACTCCAAAAACAATATTCTTGTTTTTTGCTTTTACAGCATTGTAAACACTTTTTACAAGAGAGCTTACATTTTCTCGGCGCCAATTTGCCAATGTTTTGCCCGCTCCATAGTCCGCAAAAGAGCTGCTATCAAATGATTGGGAGGTTGTGGGATAGAAATAATCGTCAAAATGTATTCCATCTACATTATAATTATTTATAATTTCCTTAACACCGTTTAAAACAAGCTCTCTAACCTCAGGATAACCAGGGTTATAATACCAGCGCTTATCAACTTTAACTATGTATTTTCCGTTTTTGGAACTATCATTATACCATTTTTTAAAGACTGAGCTTGATGGAACGCTTGAAACCTCTGTATCAAGATAAGCCCTGAATGGATTTACCCACGCGTGAAACGAAAGGTTATACTGATGAGCAAGCTCTATCATAATTTTAAGAGGGTCAAACCCCGGATTTTTGCCAATTCCTAAAACGTTTCTCGACCACGCAAAATACTCAGAGGGGTAAAAAGCATCTCCAAATGCGCGGACATGGCATACAAGGGTATTAATACCAAAATCGACGGAATTTTGACAGACCTTTTTAAAATTACTTCTGAACTGCGCCTCGGTTTTACCGGTTAGGATTTCCGCAAAGTCAATATATGATATCCAAACAGCCTTCATAGTGTCATAATTAACTGTCGGGCTTGTGCTAGATGTTGGGGCAGATGATGTTGAAACAGATGTGGTTTTAGAGGAGGTTGAAACAGAAGATGTTTCATTTACTGAACTTGTAGTTATGGTAGCTTTAGATGATGAGCTTTTGTCTTCAGAACTGGTTTTTTCTGAAGAACTTTTATTCTTTTCAGAACTGTTTTCTTTTGATGGAATATCTGATGTAAGAGGAAGCGAGACATCAGAAAAGTCAATGCTCTCGTTAAAATAGGGGTATTCCCCTACTCCCTCGTTAGCCGAGCCAACTATCATTTGCTCAGGGGTTGCTTCTACAGAACTGTGATTTGTTTCTCTGTCGGCACAACCGCTAAAGAAGCAAATCAACATTGCTAACGCAATAAAAAATGCGAATCCTTTTCTTTTCATAACTTCAGGATGACCTTTCTTGTAAAACTAAGGCTTGTCTATTCAATATGTATTTTAAAAGGTTCTTAAATATTCCGAAAAATAATACTGTTACATTATAACATATTTCTTTCCATTTTTCTACCCTATTCTATCATTTTTTTACAGTTGAAAATTTTGGGAATTATAACAAAAAAAGAGAAGCACAAGGCTTCTCTTTTTTAAATTATTCTTTTGGGTAAATTGTAAATTTTCCATCCAAAAAGCTTATTACAATTGCCTCGCCTTCCTTAACAGCGCCGCTGAGTATCTGCTCTGAAATAAGGTCCTCTATCTGCGAAGTTATCGCTCTCCTCAATGGGCGCGCGCCATAGACGGGGTCAAAACCCTTATCTGCGATTGCATCAATAGCCTCTTGACTGAAAGAAACCTCTATTCCAAGCGCTTTTGTGCGCTCAGCAACGCTACTTAGCATATTGCGGGCAATTTCGCAAATATTTTCAGCACTGAGCTTATGGAAAACAATTATATCATCTACTCTGTTTAAAAACTCGGGTCTAAATGTCTTCTTAAGCTCGGCAAGAACGCTCTCGCGGACCTTTTCTTCATCGGCAGCAGTGCTATCACCTGCAGAAAATCCAAGAGATTTGATATTTTCGGTTATCATTCGAGCGCCGACATTTGATGTCATAATAATTACTGCGTTTTTAAAATTAACCTTTCTGCCGTGCGAATCGGTAAGCTGTCCATCATCAAGTATCTGCAAAAGAATATTAAAGATATCGGGGTGCGCTTTTTCTATTTCATCAAAAAGTACAACAGAGTAAGGATTTCTCCTTATCTTTTCAGTTAGCTGACCGCCCTCATCAAATCCTACATATCCCGGAGGCGAGCCAACAAGGCGGGAAACTGTATGCTTCTCCATATATTCCGACATATCAAGGCGAATCATAGCATTTTCATCGCCAAAAAGCCCCTCAGCAAGCGCTTTGCAAAGCTCGGTTTTACCGACACCAGTTGGTCCTAAGAAAATAAATGAGCCAATAGGTCTGCGCGGGTCTTTAAGACCTACTCTGCTTCTGCGCACCGCTTTTGCGATTGCGCTGACGGCATCATCCTGCCCTATAACCCTCTGATGGAGAGTTTCCTCGATTTTAAGAAGTCTCTCGCTTTCCTCTCGGCTGAGCTGAGCAACAGGAATACCGGTTGACTGAGCAACTATAAGTGCGACATCCTCAACCGTCACCTCGGTTTTAGCCTTTTCGTTTGTATCTTTCCAGTTTTCTTTTACATTTTCAACCTTTGCGCGAACCTCGTTTTCCTCATCTCTAAGCTTGGCTGCTCTCTCATAATCCTGAGTGTTTACAGCCTCTTCCTTCTCCTGTGAAATCTTTTTTAGCTGGTCCTCAAGCTCTTTTAGGTTGGGCGGAGCTGTAAAGTTTTTTATCTTTACACGCGATGCCGCTTCATCAATAAGGTCAATAGCCTTATCGGGCAGAAAACGGTCATTGATATAGCGTGCCGATAGCTTTACAGCCGCCTTCACCGCATCATCAGTAATCTTAATCTTATGATGAGCCTCATATTTATCGCGCAGACCGAGTAATATCTGCTCTGCTTCCTCCTGCGATGGCTCCTCTACCATTACTGGCTGAAATCTGCGCTCTAACGCTGCATCTTTTTCGATATGCTTGCGGTATTCATTAATGGTTGTAGCTCCTATAAGCTGAATTTCACCGCGGGAAAGAGAGGGTTTTAAAATATTAGCTGCATCAACAGCACCCTCGGCTGCACCCGCTCCGATAAGGGTATGAATTTCATCAATAAATAGCACTACATTGCCGGCTTTTTTTACATCAGCCAAAACATTTTTTACTCTATCCTCAAAATCTCCACGGTATTTTGTTCCTGCAAGCATTCCAGTTAAATCAAGGGTTACAACCCTTTTATCCTTTAGAATTTCAGGAACCTCACCTGCAACAATTTTTTGCGCTAGACCCTCTGCTATTGCAGTCTTACCTACACCCGGTTCACCGATAAGGCAGGGATTGTTTTTTGTACGGCGGGATAAAATCTGAATTACTCGCTCAATTTCTTTTTCTCTGCCGATAACAGGGTCAAGTTCGCCGTTTTTAGCTGAAACAGTAAGGTCACGGGAAAATTCATCAAGATTTTTTGTATTGCTTTTCCCCTTACCGACTCTCGCATTTCCTGCTGATTTATTTTCCTGTACTGTTTCCTCAGCTCCCATAGTTTCAAGGCAATCACGGCGCAGATTATCAGCATTTACATTAAAGTGCTCAAGGTATTTAACGGCATAACAGTCTCTCTCGTTTAAAAGAGCGAGCAATATATGTTCTGTTCCGACATAGCTATGTCCAACTTTTCTTGCCTCAAGCAGAGCTGTTTCCAAAATACGCTTAGTGCGCGGGGTAAAATCTGCGGGAGAAAGATTTGTCGGCATTCCCTTTCCGATATCTACTTCAAGCTGTTCTGAAAGCTCTAAAAAATTTAAATCATCAGAACGCAGAAGCTCAGAAGCAACGGAATCCTCTTCTTTTAAAATTCCGCCGAGGATATGCTCGCTTCCAATATATGTGTGCCCGAGCTGCTGCGCAAATTCAATGGCAGAATTGAGCGCTTTATTTGCTTTTTGTGTAAACCCGTTAAAAACAAACATAGTTACATCCTCCTTAAATTAGTTTCAGACAGTAAGCTTTTCCCTTACTAAGTTGGCGCGAAGTTCGTCTCGTTTGTGAGAATTGGGAGTACCGCCGTATTTTACGCAAAGTCCAAATGCACCCGTTTCAAATAAAAGAGCATTTAAAATTGGTGTTTCAAGCTTTAATACTCCAAGCGCAGCACCTAGTCTAATAAGCGACAAAAGACGCAAAAGCTCATCACTTGATAAGAGTCTTGCCTGAGAAAGCAATCCCCATGCGCGGAAAATGCGGTCATTTAAAGAAAGTGTGTCATTTTCATAAGCGTTTTTGCGCAGGTTTTCCTCTTTAATAATAACCTGATTTATAATACTCATAAGGTTATCAATAGCATTTTGTTCAGAAATACCAAGTGTTACCTGATTTGATATCTGATACAGTGCCCCCTGAGATGATGATCCTTCTCCCATTGAGCCGCGTACGGTCATACCGAGCTTAGAAACTGTGTTTGAAAGGTTTTCAATCATTCTGCCGCTTTCCATCATAGGAAGATGCAGCATAACCGAAGCTCTCAGACCTGTTCCTAAATTGGTGGGACACTGTGTTAAATAGCCTAAAGTTTCATCAAAGGCATAACAAAGCTTTGCATCTAAAAAGCTATCAATTTCTGTGGCGAGCTTAAGGCAAACGGGCAAATCTGATCCTGCGGCAAGAACCTGAATACGAATATGGTCCTCTTCATTTACCAAAACGGCAACACTTTCATCTATAGATAGGAATATTGCTCTGCCAACTCTATTCTTAGCAAATTGAGGGCTGATAATG
>JAXJQH010000151.1:0-3491 GCA_036311245.1 Oscillospiraceae bacterium
ATAACCATGTTCCTGCCGCAAAGCTCGCATATAACATCGGTTTGCTCATCAGGAACTTTTAAATGCTCGCCTTCCATTTCTTTCTCAGCCTTTTCAAGCTGTTCTGAAAATCCATCATAAAACCTTTCGAGAATACCATTCCACTCAGCTTTACCATCTTCAACATCGTCGAGCTGCTTTTCCATATTGGCAGTAAACTCAACATCAACAATTTCCTTAAAGCGCTCTTTCATTAATTCTGTTGTTATTTCGCCCAAGGCTGTTGGTTTTAAAAACTTTGACTCGCGCTCAACATAAATACGCTGCAGAACAGTTGTAATAGTTGGAGCATATGTGCTGGGTCTACCTATTCCATTTTCTTCAAGCGCTTTTATAAGTGTTGCCTCTGTGTAGCGCGCGGGAGGCTGAGTAAAATGCTGCGCACTTTCTATCGAAACCTTTTTAAGCTCGTCATTTACAGAAAGCTGAGGGAGAATACTTTCCTTTTCCGCCTCGTCATCGCGTGATTCCTGATAAAGCTTTGTAAATCCATCAAACTTTACAGAGAAACCGCTTGATTTAAACTGATATTCATTGGCAGAAATATCAACCGAAACAGTATCAAGTATCTGTTCAGACATAAGGCAGGAAATAAATCGCTCCCAAATCAGCTTATAAAGCTTATATTGGTCACTTGTAAGGTCAGATTTTACTTTATCTGGAGAAAGCTGCGGCATACTCGGACGAATTGCCTCATGAGCATCCTGCGAATTGCGCTTACCCTTATATTCCCTCTTGAATGCAGGAACATATTCTTTTCCAAAGTTTGCCTCAATATATTCAATTCCCGCATTTCGTGCCTCTTCTGAAATGCGCAGAGAATCTGTTCTCATATATGTGATAAGACCAACCGCTCCAAGTCCCTTAACAGTAACGCCCTCATAAAGCTCCTGAGCAACAGACATAGTTCTTCTTGACTGAAAATTGAGCTTTCTGTATGCCTCCTGCTGAAGAGTTGAGGTTGTAAAAGGAGGCGCGGGGATGCGTTTTTTAGTTCCTTTCTTTATGTCTTTTACAACAAACGCGGCGTTTTCTACGCTATCCAATATTTCATCAGCCTGCTCCTTGCAGGTAATCTCAATCTTTTCGCCATCTTTTCCGTAAAACTTAGATACAAAGGTTTTTTTACTGTCCTTCGCAGAAAGCTTTGCATCAATAGTCCAGTATTCCTTGGGCTGGAATGCGCGAATTTCCTCTTCACGGTCAACAATAAGTCTAACAGTAACCGACTGAACTCTACCTGCGGATAGACCTCTCTTAACCTTTTTCCAAAGAAACGGACTAAGCTTATATCCCACTATTCTATCAAGAACTCGCCTTGCTTGCTGTGCATTAACAAGGTCAATGTCAATACTGCGGGGATTAGACATACCGCTCTTAACGCCGCTTTTTGTAATTTCATTAAATGTTACTCGGTTAAGGTCCTTAGGGTCTAAGCCGAGAATATGTGCAAGGTGCCAGGAAATAGCCTCGCCCTCTCGGTCAGGGTCGGTTGCGAGGAAAACCTTATCACACTTCTTTGCCTCTGCCTTGATGGATTTAATAAGGTCTCCCTTGCCCTTAATATTTATATACTGAGGCTCAAAGCCATTATCAATATCAACACCGAGCTTTGTTTTAGGCAAATCTCGGATATGACCCATCGAAGCAATAACCTCGTAGTTTTTTCCAAGATATTTTTTTATTGTTTTGGCCTTTGCCGGCGACTCAACAATAACTAAATTTGTCATACTTTTCACCTATCAATGTTTTTTCATTAGTTTACTATTCTAAAATCAGTTCTATTCTGTTTCCGGGAGATTTTCTAACAATTCCCGCAAGCTCCATTTTAGTAGCGCAAATAAGAATCTGCGGTGTGGCAATTCCCGTAAGCTCCGAGAGCTCGTCCGCAGTGTGAGGAGCTTTTTCTAATTGCTCAAAGATTTTCATAACATTTTCGTTTTTATCAAGATGATTTTCCAAGAGTCTTTTTTGTATTGACACCGATTCCGTTTCAGGAGCCTTATCTTGCTGTTTTTTGTTATTTGCAGCCTGTTTACCCGCTTGTTGCAGTTCTTTTTTAGCCCCTTTTCTAACCCTTTTATACTCCTCCTGACCAATGGCCTGAGGAGAATTTTCATCGGCAAGTCCCAGCCTTTGGTTATCCTCGTAAATGCGGCTTAAATTTATGCGCTTTGGGGGAATTTTTATTTTCTCGGGATATCTGCAGAGATACTCCTCGATAATATCAAGCGCATCCTTTACGGGCTTGGCGCCATTTTGAATAAGTTCAATAATACCCGCGCTGTTTCTCCAGAATATTCCCGCAGGAACAGCAAATACATCTTTTCCTTGGTTTGCAGCGCAGTGAGCGGTAATTAATGTTCCGCTGCGTCGCGGCGATTCAATTACAAGAGTGCCAACGGAAAGACCTGACATAAGTCTGTTTCTAATGTGGAAGTTATCACCAAAAGGTTCTGTTCCGGGGAGAAACTCAGTTATTACCGCTCCGTTTTTAAATATAGCATTTTTTAGCTGCGCCTTGCCGTAAGGATAGTCAACATCAAGACCGCATGCAAGAAAACCATATGTTCTGGCGCCGCACCTTAATGCTGTTAAATGTGCCGTCGTATCTCCGCCATTTGCAAGTCCGCTGACTATCGAAAATCCCGAAACACATAGCTCTGAGCAAAGAAGCTCGCAGGCGCGTCTGCCATAAAGACTTTCTTTTCGTGTTCCGACAACGGTAATAAGCAGTTCATCCTCAAGATGGGTAATATCTCCAACAACAAACAAAACTAACGGCGGGTTGTCAATATTTCTTAATTGTTGCGGATAAAGCTCATCTTCGATAGTGATATATTGCGCACGGAATTTACTGTATCTTTTAAATACAAATGAAATGTCGGCAAGGTCAGTTTCATAGAGAAAACGCAGCTCTGTTTCGGTAAGGCGAATTCCCTTTTTTATGCGCTTATTTTTACAGTCCTCATAAAACTCAACAATGTCATCATAAAGCTCAAGAATTTTATGAGAGCGAATATTTCCTACTCCCATACATTTTACAAGCCATATATAATATTCTGTTTTCTTCAAGGTTATCACCTCGCAGGCATTATTTCTGCATTTCCCACATTATAACCGAAGCGGCAACAGCGGCATTAAGAGACTCTGCGCCGCCCGACATTTCTATAAACAAAAAGCTATCGCATAACTGTTTTGCATCATCGCTAAGACCGTTGGCTTCATTTCCGATAAGACAAACTGCTTTTTGAGAGAATGTCGTTTCGGAAAGGCGCTGCGACCGTCTGTCCAGAACCGCCCCGTAAATCTTAAATCCACTGTTTTTTAGGTTATCGCAGGCATCCTTTGGTTTTTCAAATGTAAAAATGGGAAGTCGGAAAATAGTTCCCATAGTGCTTCTTAAAACCTTGGGACTGTATATATCGGCGCAGCTTCCTATAAGGATAACA